>JAJTFM010000033.1:36161-37450 GCA_021298575.1 Saprospiraceae bacterium
TTTCGGGCTACTTCACCGTAGTCAACAATGCCTGACTGCGGTACAAAGATTGCTTCCAGGCAGGCTACATGCGGCTCAATTTCGCGGGCCTCCGCGGCAGTAATTTTCCTGATTCCGGTTAGCCCGTTGGCTATTCCACGCTCCAGAATACCGTCGAGCCGCATGCGCTCTTCCCCGGTTGTTGCGGCGATAATTTTGCCGCAGATATCAAAGGCTATCCCGTTTTCACGGCAAAAATTAATCATCAGGTCGTATCCGAGCCTGCAGTTAACGGCACGCAGGCTCCCTGGCTTGTAGTAAATACCCGAATGAATAACTCCGCTGTTGCGACTGCTCTGATGCGCAGCCACCTTGTTTTCCTTTTCGAGGACGGTCACTTTGGCGTCGGGGCGATTTTTCAGAATCTGAAGTGCGGTTGCAAGCCCCACAATACCTCCCCCTGCTATGATAACATCGTATTTCATCTGTGCGAAGGTAATACGATTTGTCTCCATTTTGCTTTTAACCACACATAGAAACTACAACTTGACACACTAAGTCTATCTTTGCCACAGAATTCAAATTGCATGAAACATATTATCTACTCATTTTTGCTTCTTTTGATTCCCGCAGCACTGTTTTCCCAAAAAGGTGCTATCAGGGGAAATGTTTACGACAAGGAAACAACCCAGCCGGTTGGTTTCGCCACGGTAGTCGTTGAAGGTGCCTCTGCCGGAGCCACTACCGATGTAAACGGTTTCTTTTCCATTTCAAATATTGAGGTAGGAAACTACAAGCTGCGGGTCATCTATCTGGGTTATGAAGACTACCTGGCAGATATAACCATTAAAAAAGGGGAAATTCTGTTTCAAAATATCTACATCTCAGAAAGTGGAACAAAACTGGGCGAAGTAGAGATCAGCGGAAAGAAGGCACAGGCCAAGACGAACGTGGAGGTCTCCAAAATTGCCGTTTCTCCCAAACAAATCAAGGCGCTGCCCTCCGCAGGTGGTCAGGCCGACGTGGCACAGTACCTGACGGTGCTGCCGGGTGTGGTTTTCACCGGCGATCAGGGCGGTCAGCTCTATATCCGGGGCGGCTCTCCGGTTCAGAACAGAATCCTGCTCGACGGAATGACCATATACAACCCGTTTCACAGCATCGGCTTCTTCTCTGTATTTGAAACGGAGCTTATCAGGAATGTGGACGTTCTGACCGGCGGTTTCAATGCTGAATATGGTGGCCGTATTTCCGCTATAGTTGATGTTAAAACCAGGGAAGGCAACCGGAAAAATCTCTCCGGACTCATA
>JAJTFM010000033.1:37534-39760 GCA_021298575.1 Saprospiraceae bacterium
CCAGGGAAGGCAACCGGAAAAATCTCTCCGGACTCATATCTGCCAGTCCGTTCCAGGCAAAAGCCCTGATAGAAGGTCCGATTATTCCGCTGAAATCGGAGGGGGGAAGCAGTGTTTCGTTTGTTCTCACCGGAAAACAGGGCCTGATTAACCGCACTGATGATATTTTTTACAAGAATATTGGAGAAAAAAGAGGAGATGGCAATGATTCAATCGGTGTGCCATTCGATTATCGCGACCTGTACGGCAAGCTTTCTTTCCTGACCGGCAACGGCAGCAAACTGAATTTCTTCGGTTTCAACTATACTGATGGCGTTGACTTCCCGATTACCGACTTTTCATGGAACAGCAACGGTGGCGGCATGGACTTCACGCTGATTCCCACCAACTCCAATACGATTGTAAACGGTCTTCTGACGTTCTCCGGCTATACTTCCATGATTGAAGAGGCTGACCGTCAGCCTAGAAGCAGTTCTATTTCAGGCTATTATGGTGCGCTTAACTTTGTGAACTACGGGAAAGACAACGAAGTGCGTTATGGTCTGGAGCTGAACGGCTTCCGCACGCAGTTTCAGTTTGTCAATTTCAGGGGGTATCTGATTGATCAGGATGAAAATACCACGGAAATCAGCAGCTATGTGAAATGGAAGCGAAAAATTGGCCCGCTCGTTATCGAGCCGGGCTTCAGGCTTCAGTATTATCAATCGCTTAATGATGTTTCTCCCGAACCCCGTCTGGGCCTTAAATACAACATAAGTGACAAATTTCGTTTCAAGGCAGCAGCGGGCCTGTATTCTCAGAACCTGCTGTCCACCACCAACGAAAGAGATATCGTGAACCTGTTTGTGGGCTTCCTGTCAGGTCCGGAAGAACAGATTTACAAACTGGGTGGTACCGAGCCAACCAGCCACCGCCTGCAGAAATCGGCGCATGCTGTTGCAGGTTTCGAGATTGACGTCACCAAAAATTTTGATCTGAATATTGAAGGTTACTACAAGCGCTTCACTCAGCTCATTGCACTCAACAGGAATAAACTGGATGCAGAGGATCCCGATTTCACAACCGAACTTGGCGACGCAAGAGGTATTGATATTTCTGTCAAATGGGAGCTCAAGCGCGCCTATTTCTGGGGTGCCTACTCGCTTGGCTTCGTAACCCGCGACGATGGGGAGCAGATTTATCCGCCGGTATTCGATCGCCGTCATAACCTGAATATGGTAGCCACCTATCAGCTTGGTCCCAAACAGGAGTGGGAGTTCGGCGCCCGCTGGAACCTCGGGTCCGGCTTCCCGTTCACCCAAACGCAGGGCTTCTACAACAACGTGCCATTCTTTGTTGATGGCCTCGGAACAGATGTTTACAGTGGACAAGGAGATCTCGGTATTCTCTACTCTGGCGACAGGAACGGAGGCCGTTTGCCTTATTATCATCGTATGGATATTTCGCTCAAGCGCATGTTCAAGTTCTCCAAACGCTCTTCGATGGAGGTTACAGCTTCTGCTACCAACATTTATGACCGGCAGAATATTTTCTACTTCGACCGCGTACGCTATCAGCGTGTGAATCAGTTGCCGCTGATGCCGAGTTTGAGCGCCACTTTCCAGTTTTGATACCCGAATCGCATGGAATACAAATTAACCCAGTACTCTCACGGAGCAGGTTGCGGTTGTAAAATATCACCGAAGGTTCTCGACAGCATCCTGAAAACCGAACTGCACAAACAATATTTCCCGCAATTGCTGGTGGGAAATGAGGAGCGCGACGACGCTGCGGTGTTCGACCTCGGCGACGGAACAGCAATCGTGAGTACTACCGATTTCTTCATGCCCATCGTTGATGACCCTGAAGACTTCGGCCGTATCGCCTCAGTGAACGCTATCAGCGATATATATGCCATGGGTGGAAAACCGCTCGTGGCCATTGCCATACTCGGATGGCCCATAAATACAATCCCTGCTGAAGTAGCCAATCTGGTTATTGAAGGCAGCCGGAAAGCATGTGCTGAAGCCGGTATTCCGCTGGCTGGCGGACACAGCATTGACAGTCCGGAGCCAATTTTCGGACTTGCTGTCACAGGCAGGGTCAGTCTCGCTCATCTGAAGAAAAACGGAGGCGCAACACCCGGCGCCCGGCTCTTTCTCACCAAACCACTCGGGGTGGGAATTCTCACTACTGCCCAGAAAAAAGGGGTGCTGCTATCCGAACACGTACAGATAGCACCCGACA
>JAJTFM010000034.1 GCA_021298575.1 Saprospiraceae bacterium
TCGTTTTGCCATCTTGCCGACCACTGCAGGAAATGACTTTTGGTCAGGCTGATACCTGCGTCGTCTTTTTGAAGTTCAATTCCGCCTTTGTATTCCACGTTGCGAACGTCGGCGGTGAGGTAGTTGCGCACCCAGGTATGTTGTGTGCCTGTTCCGAGTACGTTGGTGATTTCGCCGAAGCCCTCCGAGCCAAGGTTTTCCTCCAGTTCTCCCAGAATATAGTAGCCGAGAATATCGAAGCGCTCGTTTTCCTGACTTCTCCATACAGAGGTCAGGATTTTGTGGTAGAGCGGATTTTTCTCCCTGTCGGGCAGGTAAGTGAGTGAAAGCCCGCCCATGGCTTGTGTGAAATCATCCACCTCCTGGCCCTCGAATGCCGTACGGAGTTGCAGGGCGTAATCCACGAGGCCGAAGGCGCGTGCCAGGCTTTGTGGCTTGTAACCATAGGTTGAACGGTTGATGTTTCCTATGGCGCCGATTTGCCAGTCGCGGTTTATATCATAGGTCAGGTAAGTCTGTACGTCGGTAAAGTTCGGGACATACTCCCCCTTCACGTCGAGACTGCCGAGCAGTGTTCTGGTTGTTTTATAACGGGCGCCCACGAGGTAGCGAAATGCCCTGTAGCCAACTGTTGAGGGCTTCCAGCTGCCCTCGAGGTGTGCCGAACCGCCCAGGAGGCTCGCGCTCGCGCTCGCGCGCAGGGTGTCGGGTCTTTTGTATTTCACGTCGAGTACCGACGACATTTTATCGCCGTAACGGGCCTGAAAACCGCCGCTGGAGAACGACAGATCGCGCATCAGATCAATATTGGGGAAAGTGAGGCCCTCCTGTTGTCCGGCGCGGATGAGTTGCGGGCGGTAAATCTCGAAATCATTCACATAGACAAGGTTCTCATCGTAATTGCCTCCCCGCACCTGGTACTGGGAGCTGAGTTCGCCCCCGCTTCCCGTGTTGGCGCCAAGAGCTATATGCGGCAGTACAGCCTCAAGGTTCCCGGTGGTAGTGGGCAGCAACTTGAGTTCGGCCAGATTCTTTTCCTTCAGCATGCCGCCCCCGTCAATTCTTCTTTCACTGATTACCACCTCCAGATTGGATTCATTGGGCGCCATGGATATATCCAGTGCAAAACGGGCATTGGGTTGCAGCGGAAGCACATCGGCGCTGGCTTCCTTGAAGGCTACCCTGCGGAAGCCGAGCGTCAGACGCTGCCCTGCAGGTACCTGAATAGCAAACTTTCCGCTCTCATCGGAGGCAACTCCCTTGCCACCGCCCTTGATGTAAACACTGACGAACTCCACTGGTTGTCCGTCGGATGCATCAGTGATACGCCCGAAAACCGTGGCCGTTTGCTGAGCTGATGCCAGCTCTCGGGTGAGCAGCAAAATAAGAATGGCGAAAAAACGCATGTGAATGAATTGAGGGGCAAAGATATTGATTTACATTTGTGACGCCTTTACTATTCACACCAGCCCGGATCTTCCGGGCCCATCAAATCAATCCAGATTATGTTTCTCCTGACCGAAGAACATCTCGCAGTACAACAAGCTGCACGCGATTTCGCTCAAAACGAGCTGAAACCCGGAGTTATTGAACGCGACTCCAAAGCGCTTTACCCCACCGAGCAAGTCAGAAAAATGGCAGAACTCGGATTTTTGGGCATGATGACTTCCCCCGAGTACGGAGGTGGTGGTATGGACACCCTCTCTTATGTGCTGGCCATGGAAGAAATTTCCAAAGTGGACAGCTCCTGCTCTGTTATCATGTCGGTGAACAATTCCCTGGTTTGTTGGGGTATAGAAAAGTTTGGCACCGAAGAACAGAAGAGAAAATACCTTCCCAAACTCTCCTCCGGTGAATGGATAGGCTCTTTCTGTCTCTCTGAGCCAGAAGCGACATGGGTGACCATTACATCCTGAACGGAACAAAAAACTGGATTACCAACGGCGCCACATCAAAAGTACACCTCGTCATAGCCCAGACCAATCCTGAACTGAAGCATCGCGGTATCAATTGCCTGATTGTTGAGTCCGACTGGGCCGGTGTTACTATTGGCGGCAAGGAAGACAAATTGGGAATTCGTTCTTCCGACACCACATCTATTATGTACAGTGACGTGAAAGTACCTAAAGAGAACCGGATTGGCGAGGATGGCTTTGGTTTCAAATTTGCCATGATGACTCTCTCGGGTGGCCGTATCGGAATTGCCTCTCAGGCACTGGGTATCGCTGCCGGCGCTTACGAGCTGTCGGTCGCGTACGCGCAGGAGCGCAGTGCATTCGGCAAGCCTATCGCACAACATCAGGCTATTGCTTTCAAACTTGCAGACATGGCCACCGAAATTGAGGCAGCCCGCCTGATGGTTTATCGTTCGGCCTGGATGAAAGACCAGCATCTGAACTTCGACCAGGCTGCTGCCATGGCCAAGCTCTATAAGGAATACCACGTTGAACGCCTCATGCGCGACGCGAAAATCACGCAGATTTACGAGGGCACCTCCGAAATACAGAAAATCGTCATTTCGCGAAATATCCTGAATGGCGAACTGTATGTGAAGTAACAGGCTACCTTGCGCCGTTACTGATTTTTTCGAGCAGCCACTTTTTGGAAATCACGTGCTGTGATTCCGAAACTTTTCTGTGCAGCTCCTGCAGCGAGCCAGTCAGCCGGGCATTGGGTACTCTCGACAGGAAGTTCAGGAAGTTCAGATACTCTTTCTGCAGCCCTTTTGACATATCCCTGTTCCGGCGCACGAAAACCCTGAAGCTGTCGGTAAGAGAATCAAGCGCCATTTGTTCGCCCGATTCGTAGTATGTTTTCAGGAGAATCAGTTTGGAGCCCAGTGCATATACCAGGTCACTGTACTCCACGTTCCGGAGCAGCTCTATCACCTGACCATATTTCCTCTGGTGGAAGTACAGATTGGCCAGATTGAACGTCCGTGCATTTTCCCTGATGGATAAAGGCAGGTACGGATAATACTCGTTAATAAACTTTTCGGTCCACTCGAATTCTCCAACGCTCAGACCAATAGTAATCATGTTTTTAAAAAGCGTTTCTGGCAGGGTTCCGTCTTCCAGCAACAACCTCAGGTCGGTTATCTTTTTCTGAAGGTTGAAATAGACAAGGTAGTAATCGGTACGTCCCTGATTGATTTTGAGGGCGCAGTAGTTCTGTGCCATCTGATAGAATTCGCGGAGGTTTTCAGGTGCAATATCCGGAGTGAAAAGCTCCAGCTGTTCCAGCAGTTCAGTGAAATGTCGTTCATTTTCGGGTTCCGAAAAGCAGTCGGACACCATACAGAACAGGCGTACAAGGGGCACGTTATCGAACTTTGCCACTGCGGCTGTCTGGCGGAACCCCTCCATCAGGGCAATTTGCTCCTCCGTTGCCCTGCTGCCCTTGTATTGTAGCCAGGCTACGAAATAGCGCAGTTTCTGTACGATGTAGAAGCAGTCAAGTGCGTAATCGGCTTCAGCAAGGCTGTTTATATAGCCCGAAGATCCTGAGCCTTTGGAGTTGCGTCCGAAGGAAATATCTCTGGACTGAAACTGAAGGAGCAACGACTCCGGCGACTGTTTTGGATTTTCATCGCTGTATTTCGCGATTTGCCGTTCGATACCTGCCAGATGTTTTGCATATTCCGGCTTCCCGAGTGCTTTTTGCATACGTACAGCTTCACGCAACGGATCCTCCCGCTCCGATTCGGCCGCAATGAACCGCATGGCAAACTGGGTCAGATCTGAAGTCAGTCGCCTGAGATGTGCACTGTTGAAGGGCCGTCCGGGGTATAACTGTTCCCACACGGCAATCTTTCGTATTGGTTCGGGTACATCGCCTTTCTTTAATTGCCGGCAAAGGATGTCAAACAGCGGCAACGCATCCGGCTGGTCATTCAGATACGGCGACTGAAGATACCTGCGGAAACGATTAAGTTCAACTCTGGAGAAGGCGGAAAGCAATGTGGTTATTTTTTCGCTGATCATGATGCTTTATTTAATTGATTTTCAATTAAATATACTGCCTTTTGCTGATTAAAAAGTGCGGCAAGTTAGCAAAAATGTATTTTATTTCCCGCTTTATGTCCACCATCTTTGTATTGTTAACCGGATGAGTGCGAACCAAATCGTATTTTCATACGTTAAATGGTACAAATATGTTTAAAAAAGCCATATTTTCCTTCCTGCTGCTTATCGCTGCAGTCAATTTTATGCGGGCGCAATGCGATCGTGTGGGTTGGGTGGCTAGTATTACCCCAGGATGCGGGGCTAAAATCATTGACCTCGACAATGGTTCCATTTACAGGGCGTACTTTGGTGCCGATAATTTGTCGGGGGGGCAAACTGTCTCCTTTACAACATCTGCGGCGCCTGTTCCACCGGGTTGTGCTCTGGGAAATGCCATTCCAGTTTCGCTTGTTTGCGTATCTGATACCCTGCCTTGTACGGCGCATTATGGCTATTTCAGCGAGGAAAGCAACCCGCTGAAATTCACGTTCAGTGCCAATATATACGATTCAGATTCACAGAACTGCCAGTGGGATTTCGGGGATGGCTCCAAGGCTGCCGGACCGCAGGTGTCGCACGGATTTCCCTCTCAGGGCGAATATCAGGTTTGCCTGACGGTTTCCGATAATTTTGGTTGCTCGGCGGAGTACTGTGAAACCATTTCGGTGAGTGCCCAGGTAACCAACGGGTGTGGGTACAATATCCAGGTAACGGCTGTCGGGACACAATTATATGGCAAGTTATCGCCAGTTGATTCCGGTGCCGATCCGATGCAGTCTGTCATTTGGTATAGTAGTAAAAGCAGTAATGTACTTTCACAAAATGAGTCGTTCAGTGCGCCGTTACCCGGCTACGGAACATATCAGGTATGCGCACAGTATGTTATTTCCAATGCCAGTGGTTCCTCTACCTGTGCTTCATCGCAGTGCAGGGAACTCACAGTAGCGGAACCCGGATGCGAAAATCCGGTTATGGCAGATGCCACTGCACTCTGTCCAAGTCAGTCGGCATTGTATGTGCCTGTATGTGGCTGTAATGGAGTAACGTATGGCAATGAATGTGAAGCTATTTCTGCCGGTGTAGCCAACTGGAGGGCGGGTACCTGTGGAGAGCAGAATATACCCTGTGCCGCCCACATGGAAGTACAGATCACCGAGGGGTCTCCGGATGAAGGGTATATTGCTCGCTTTATCAATCACTCGTCGAACGCATACACCTTTGCACAGATTGATTTCGGCGATGGCGAACAGTTGTGGGAGGGTACCAGCTGGGATACCATATTTCACCCGTATCCCGCCGGAGGTGTTTACCGCACCAATCTTACTACCTGGACTTCTTCTGGTTGTGTATCGTCGGTGGTTCAGCTTCTTGTAACAGATGCATCCCACATGACGGCCTCTGATGTACCGGATGATGCCGACTATGTTCGTCCGGGCGATACCAACAAAGACGGCAAAGCCAATGCTTACGACCTGCTACCGATTGGTGTAGGTCATTATTCTACAGGCTCGCCACGCCCCGATGCCAGTACCTCCTGGATGATGCAGTTTGCTCCCAACTGGACTGAGTCGGTAGCGGATGTTGTTAACTACAAGCACCTCGACTGTAACGGGAACGGTACTGTAAATGAGTATGATGTTGATGTAATCAGTCAGCACTATGTTCCGCTCGATACGGCAGCGGTTGTTCCGCATGCAACTGCGCCTCAACTGCGCGTGGTCTTTGAAAGTGATACTGTTCTGGTTAATTCCGGCGTACCTGCTCCGGTTGAGCTAAAGGCTAAAGTGCTGCTTGGCAGTCCGACCCGTCCGGCACTTGGCGTTTACGGACTTGCCTTTGCCATGCATTACCCCGAGTTCGTGGGTCATAACCCTGAAACAGATTACAAGAGTGATTATTTCGGCTCGCCCAACCATATTCTCTGGCTATCGCGCGATAACCACAGCCGTTCGCAGCTCGATCTGGGAATTACCCGTAAAAACGGTCTGAATGCCAACGGGTATGGAGCTATTGCAGAAATTACCTTCCGTGCCGATTTTATCATTATTATAGATGTGGCTGGTCGCTCGAACGACCGTGTAATACCTTTCGCCGTGCCGGTTAATGGCATAAAGGCTATTGATAACAAAGGCAATCCGAAGGATATTACGGTGCCCGTCCAGCAAGACACGGTATGGATAAAACTAACCGGCACAACGGCAACCGGTGAAGCAGCCGGAAGTGATATCATGATTTCACCCAATCCGGCCACTACATCCGCCACTCTCCTGCTGGGCGATACGCCGGGTGCGCAAGTGGAGATACTGGATCCTTCAGGCAGATCAGTGATGAATCAGACAGTAGCCGGAAACATGCTGAATCTTGCACTTGACGATTTCACGGCGGGAATTTACACAGTACGGGTACGATCGGATAATAAACTGGTAACAAGAAAACTGACCATATTGCGTCAGCCCTGAACTGGAGTATGTCCGGGAAAACAAAAAGGGTAGCCGGGAGCATTTTGTTCCCGGTTACCCTTTTTGTTTGGTTGAATTTACCTTTTTCAGAGATTTGCCCTGAAAAACAGTTCAATCTGTTCGAAAAGGTGTACCCGGTCTTTACCTGTTACATTGTGAAGGTGCTCAGGATATACGAAGTAGCTGATTTGCTTGTTCTTGCGCACGCACTCGCGTATGTAGCGCAAGGAGTGCTGCCACAGAACTACATTGTCTGAAGAACCGTGAATCATCAGGAGTGGAGCATTCAGATTTTCTATATAGTTGAACAGGCTGCTTTTCCGGTATCCCTCCGGATTTTCGTCTGGTGTATCCATGTAACGTTCGGTGTACATAATTTCGTACATCCGCCAGTCGAGCACGGGCCCTCCGGCTATACCACAGCGGAAAGCGCCCTTTGCTTCCGGGCGTGTCATGAGTGAGGTGGTCATAAAGCCTCCGTAACTCCAGCCATAGACGCCGATTCTTTCCGGATCCACATAGCCGAGTGATTTGAGGTAATTTACCCCTGCCAGTTGATCTTCCATTTCTCCGTCGGCGAGGCGGCGGTGAACAGCACTTTCAAAGGCAAAACCCCTGTTGGCAGATCCTCTTCCATCGAGAGCGAACACGATATAACCGTTTTGTGCCATGTGGTGCATCCAGAGTTCTCCGCCACCGAGCCAGGAGTTGGTAACCATCTGTACGTGAGGGCCGTTATACACATATATAATGGCAGGGTATTTGGTGGCGGGGTCCATATCGGGCGGCAGAATGATTCGTGCATTGAGACGGAATCCGCCCGGCGAGGGTATGGAAACAAAGCTGGTCAGACCAATTTTGTATGCAGAGAGCGGATTGGCAGCCGAGAATACGCTTGTTTTTTTGCGATTGTCGCTCCATCGCGACAGAAACACCTCCCGCGGTGTATCGAGATCTGAATAGACATCGAGCGCCCATTCGCCGTTACTGCTTATCAGGCCGTTATGCGTTCCCGGCTCGGTGTCCTGCACGGACATTTTGCCGTTTCGGATTTCGGAGGAACAGACGAGCCTGTTCAGGCCTGTGGAATCGGCCATCTGGAAGAAACACTTTTCGCCTTTGGTGTCGAATCCGTAGAAGGCCGTTACAGGACCGGACCCGCGCGAAATCTGACGGATTATTTTGCCGGACAGGTCACAGAGATACAGGTGATTATAGCCGTCCCGTTCGCTTTGCCAGATGAACTGGCTGTTATTTCCCGGCATGAAGACCGCCGGCTTTTCGGGTTCCACCCATTTGTCGGACGATTCTTCGAATAGGGTCCTGACAAAAGCACCTGACGTGGCGTCGTAGAGATTGAGTTTCATCAGACTCTGGGATCTGTTTACCACAGCAATCATGACATACCGGTCGTCGGGCGTCCAGGCGATGTTGGTGAGGTACTGTTCCGGGTCGCCACCTTCCGGGAGCGTGTTGAGGTACCATTTTCGGCCACTTTGAGTGTCATAAATTCCGACAGTGACGTGGTGGCTCTTTGCACCTGCGAACGGGTATCTGATTTCATTTACCTGGGCGGGCATTGAGTCGAGTACATAAACGGGATATTTCGTTACCATGCGCTCGTCCATGCGATAGAAAGCGAGATAACGGCCGGTGGTACTCCAGAACGTACCTTTCGAAATCCCGAATTCGTCACGGTGTACCGACTGACCGTAAACGATTCCGTTTTCTTCGCTTTGAGCGACACCAAGTTCCTTGCCTCCGATACTCACCCACAGACCGTTATCTTTCAGGTAGGCAGTGAAAAAGGACTTGTCGTGAATATCGGTACCGGAGGCATTCCGAGGAAACCAGTTCAGACGCTTCAGGCTACCTTCCCGGATATCCCAGGAGTATATTGCAGACTCATTCTGGAACCAGAATTTATCCGGAGCAGTCCAGGTGAAAGCTGGAATACGGTCGAGCTTTCCTGCGCCTTGTGCGGCGAGTTTTTCATTGATGGCCGGCAGCAGATTCAGCGTGTCGGATTTTATGTCGCGTGCCGAAAAAATTACGACCTTGTCGGCTGTAACATGAGAAAAATTGTCGGAATCCGGGATCCACTGCAACTGTCGGAGCGATGACGGGGCCAGTGAAGTTCGGCCTTTTGAGATGGCATCAGCCATACTGATGAGTTGTTGGGAATAAGACCAGAATGGCGAGAACAACAATAACAGCAGGAACGTTCTTTTCATAGTGTTGGTTTCAGTTCAATAATGTGGCAAAAATATGATTCTGAAACCGTAATAATAAAAAAATGAGGCAGTGCCACCACAGCACTACCTCAGCCCTAACCAAATAAAACCAAATTATCTTTAAGCGATTGCTTTCTTTGTTGTGATCACAAAGGTACGGGCACTTTGTGTAGTTTATACAAGAACACCCCGGAAAAAACTGAAAAATTATTTCGGCGCCAGTTTAGAGGATGACTGAACAGCGTTGTAGCCTTTGTAGGTTAAGGAACAATTTTACAACTAAAAAGCAAAAAATGGAATATAATTTTTCATTTTTGCGAACGATTTTCAGCTTTCAAAATTAAATTTCATTTCTTTACAATGACTAACTTTTCCATGTCAAATCGCTTTCCGGCAAGTCTTATTGCAGTGGCGCTTATTCACATTTGTACACTAAGCCCCTTGTCCGGGCAGTCTGTACAGTTGAAAAATGATGCAATGGCTATTGACAGCATATACGACGAAGCACTTGTGAATGGCCGTTGCTATCCGTGGCTGGAGCGACTTTGTTATGATGTGGGGCATCGTCTGAGTGGCAGTAAAAACGCCGAAAATGCAGTAAAATGGACCAAAGCTGTACTGGATACGATGGGACTCGACTCGGTGTGGCTACAGCCGTGCATGGTTCCGCACTGGGAGCGCGGGGAAGCGGAGGAGGTGAAGGTGTACGGAAAAGGAACAAAGCCCGTTGTACTACAGGCTTTGGCGCTTGGTGGATCGGTGGCTACGCCGACGGGAGGGATCCGTGCTGAAGTAGTGGAAATCAGGAGCTGGGAGGAACTGGATGCACTTGGGGAGAAAGGGCTCAGGGGTAAAACAGTTTTTTACAACCGCCCGATGGATCCCACCAAAATCAGGACTTTCGAGGCTTACGGCGGTTGTGTTGACCAGCGCGTTACCGGTGCGTCGCGCGCAGCGAAATATGGTGCAGTGGCTGTACTTGTGCGCAGTATGAACCTGAAAATTGACGATTTTCCTCATACAGGTTCGGTCATCTACGACTCCGCGTGCGTGCGCATACCCGCAGCGGCCATCAGTACGAAAGCCGCAGAGACGCTTGCAGCCGCCATAAAAGGACAGAAAAACCTTGAGGTGTAGTTGTCAGACGCTACCCGACGCGCCTTCGTACAACGTAATAGGCGAAATAAGAGGGAGCGAGCATCCCGACCGGTTCATCACTATGGGGGGGCACCTCGACAGCTGGGATGTGGGTCATGGTGCACACGACGACGGAGCCGGTCTTGTTCAGTGTATGGATGCCCTCAGATTATTGCAGCGTATCGGGTACAAACCGCGCAATACCATTCGTTTTGTTGCGTTCATGAACGAGGAAAACGGATTGCGCGGCGGAAAAGAGTACGCCAGAGAGGCTGTCCGGAAAGGTGAAAAACACGTATTTGCCATTGAGAGCGATGCGGGCGGATTCACGCCTAGAGCGCTCACGTTTGAGTCGGCAGATCCTGCATTCGATGACAAGTTCCGGCAGATCAGAGGCTGGGAGACTATTTTTGAGAACTATGGAATACGGATAAACAAAGGCGGATCGGGCGCCGATGTAAGTCCGCTCCGACCCACCCACGCCGTGCTGAGCGGCTATTCGCCTGATTCACAGCGATACTTCGATTTCCATCATACTGCCGATGATACATTCGACAAAGTGCACAAACGGGAACTTGAACTCGGTGCAGCAACAATCGCAGGTATCGTGTATCTGATGGATATGTACATCAGATAACCGTATTCATCGTGGCGGGCGGCTACCGTTCCCGCAGTTTTGTCGCCGTACCGTAAAATGTGATGAAATGTACAATTTTGGCTATTGACTGGCAACCATTATTCAGTAACTTGCGCCTGAATTGTGTTGTACTTTTAATCCATTCTCTTTTCCCTTAAACACTGATTTTCGGTTAACCATGAAACACAGTCTTTTCATCCTGTCGCTGCTCTGTGCTGCTACTGTTTCGGCCCAGAGTACTCTCACCATTCAGCGGAGCCTGAAGTGGACTGATTCTCCGCGCCAGTGGGTAACCCCGGACGGTGACGTTGCCGACGTCTGGAAATTCGAGGGCTGCACCTATGGAAACGACGCGATGACACTCCCCCTGTTTACCGAGCGTTTTGCTCTCGACAGGCCATCCGATATATCAGTATCGCTTTCGGAGGCGGAGTGGGAGGTGTTCAAGCCGGGTGACAATCCTGATCTGACGTCAATCGGCGTTGAAGCAGGTATAAGGACTTCAGTGGAACAGGAGCGCAAACAGTATTTCGGTCGCATCAACTTGCTTCCATTCCGCAAAACAGGCAATACGTACGAGCGGCTGGTTTCTTTCAGTATCATCGTCAACATTACCCCGGCTGCTGTGGCTCCTGCTCCGGTTTCCGACCGCGGATTTACCGAGACATCTGTGCTGAGCAGCGGAAGCGTGTATAAATTCGGTGTTGAGAACTCCGGGATTTACAAACTGGACTACAACTACATCAGGAATGAACTGGGGGTAACGGACATAGACAATATTGATCCCCGTACTATACGCATTTATGGTAACGGCGGGGCTATGCTTCCGGAAAAAAATGGGGATGCCCGTCCTGACGATCTGCTCGAAAATGCCATACTGGTGGTTGGTGAGAGCGATGGTAAATTCAACGCAGGAGATTATATCCTTTTCTATGCAGTTGGTCCGCGGCCCTGGATTTACAGGCCATCCAACAGCGAACCGGTACTCACAACCCGGGTAAACCTGTATGATGAACATGCCTGGTACTTTCTGAAAACAGGCGACGGAACCGGACTGAGGATTTCGGAACAGGCAGAAACAGCGGCCACATTCACTACCGATCGCTGGTTCGGCGATTATTTCTACCAGAGCCGTTCAAAAACATACACATTTGATTTCCCTGATATCGTTACCGACAGTACCGCGCGCATACGCGGGGAGTTCGCAGGGAGGAGCAATGTAAGTCAAAGCGTGCGTTTTCAGATTTCGGGCTCCACCTTCAGCAAATCCATAGCCGGAGTTGATACCGATAACAATGACGGTCCCTTTGCAGCCAATGCCGTTGTCACCGGATCATTTCTGCCCACTGGCAGTCCGCTGCAGGTAGTGGTAAACTACCCTGAAGTGGGTAGTTCCAGTGAGGGATGGCTTGACTATATTGAGCTGAACGTGCGCAGGAGGCTCAATATGAGCGGCGATATACTGGAGTTCAGAGATGTCAAATCCATCAGCAGCCCTGCGACGCAGTTTCGTATTTCCAATGCAGGCAGTAACCTGACAATATGGGATGTCACTACGCCGCAGACGCCCCGGAAGCAATTGTTCACACAAACGGGCAGTATTGTTTCCTTTGGAGCGGCCACACAGGGCGTGCTCCGCAATTTTGTTGCCTGGAATGCTTCTGCGTCTTTTCCAAAACCGGAGTCAGCAGCAGGGAAAATCGCCAGCCAGAATCTGCACGGTTTGCGCGGACTGGACATGGTTATTCTGTATCATCCCGAGATGGAGCAGGCTGCCGAGCGACTTGCCGAACACAGAAGATCTTTCAGCGGGTTGTCTGTGGCAACCGTGGATGTACTTAAGCTTTTCAACGAGTTTTCTTCAGGAGGGAAAGATCCTGTGGCAATACGCGATTTTGCCCGCATGCTGCTCGAGCGCGACCCGGACAAGTTTCAGTATCTACTCCTGTTTGGCGACGGATCGTTCGACCCGAAGAACAATTCAAACGGCGACGGGAACAACGACTATATCCCGGTATTTGAAACAGCGGAGTCATTCAGTCCGATCAATGCCTTTCCATCCGACGACTTTTTCGCACTGCTGAGCCCTGTAGAGGGTGGAGCGCTCACTGGTTCACTGGATATAGCCGTGGGAAGACTTGTTGCGCGCAACACCGAAGACGCGGAATATCTCACCGATAAAATAATTGCGTACGATAAGGACCCTGCTCTTTTGGGCGACTGGCGGCTGAGGGTACTGTTTATCGCTGATGATGAAGATGGCAATGCGCACATCAACCAGGCCGAAGACAATACCAATGCGGTAAAATTTTTCAATAACGAGAAAGTTTACTTTGATGCCTACCAGCAGGTAGCCACGTCGGCAGGGCAGCGTTTTCCTGATGCGAAGGCTGCCATCAACTCCAATATTTTCAAGGGCAACCTGATTACCCACTACATTGGTCACGGGGGGCCGCGCGGATGGTCGCAGGAGCGCGTACTGGACAACAATGACATAGCCAGCTGGGATAACAAGAACCGTTATCCGCTCATCATTACTGCTACCTGCACATTTGGGGGTTACGACGATTATACTACTCTGACGGGGGGGGAGCAGGCCCTTTTACGGGTTAATTCAGGTGCTATTGCGCTGTTTACAACTGTAAGATCAGTTTATATAAACGGTAACGAAGACCTGACAGATGCTGTACAGAGTATTATTTATGAGAAGATTAACGGAGAGTATCGCACTATCGGACGGATATTGAAGGACTCCAAGAACAAACTGACTTCCGATATCCAGAACGCCCGTCGTTTTACCCTGCTGGGTGATCCGGCCATGACACTGGCCATACCGGAAAACCGGGTAGCCACCACCAGAATAAGCGGACCTGACGGGGAGGTTGACACACTTAAAGCGCTCATGCCGGTTACACTGGAGGGAATAGTTACAGACCCTGTCGGTAACAGGCTGACCGATTTTAACGGACGCGTATATGTTACACTGTTTGATAAAAAGCAGAACCTGCAGACACTGGCACAGGATCAGGGTAGCTACCGGAAAGAGTTTGCGGTACAGCGCAGTGTGATATTCAGAGGAATTGCAACGGTGAACAGCGGAGAATTCACTATCAGTTTTGTGATTCCCAAAGATATCAACTACAACTATGGTTTTGGAAAAATCAGCTATTATGCCGAAGATGGCACGCCGCTGGATGCTGCCGGAGCTGATGAAACCATTGTTATCGGCGGCAATGCCGGCGTAATCAAAGACAACCGGCCGCCGTTGGTGCAGGCATTTCTGAATACAGATGCCTTTGTTACAGGGGGTGTTACCGATAATTCGCCGAAAGTACTGGTGAAGTGTTCGGATGATTATGGCATGAACGTGACGGGAACCAGCCTTGGGCACGATCTGACGGCAGTACTTGATGGCAACGTACTGGAAACCATTGTACTCAACGAATTTTACCAGAGTGCTCCTGATGATTCGCGCAAGGGGCAGGCCGTTTATCCGCTGAACAATCTGGCTCCCGGCAAGCACACGCTGGCAGTCAAGGGCTGGGATATCGCCAACAATTCGGGAGAGGGTTATGTCGAGTTTATTGTTGCAGAAGACGGAGATGCGGCGCTCAGCCATGTACTCAACTACCCGAATCCGTTCACAACCAATACGTGGTTCCAGTTTGAGCACACCCTTGCCGGACAAATGCTTGATGTACAGGTCAGTATATTTTCCGTTGCAGGCAGGTTGGTGAAAACCATACAGCAAACCGTTGCGAATACCGACGGGTATCGGGTTACCGATATACAATGGGACGGCAAGGATGATTATGGGGATCAACTGGCCAGAGGTGTTTACCTTTACCGGGTGAAAATACGGGGTACCGATACTTCCGGCAACCAGACTACCGCAGAAAGCGAGTTTGAAAAGCTGGTTATCCTGAAGTAGTCCATATATTTTTGACTATTCCGGACAACCGGGTACACAAATTGTGCGTCATGGCATAGTATTGGATGCAATGCGGGTATCCTCACCTCCGTCAAGTGAACGGAGTAATCACCAGCTAACAGTAAAATAATACTGAAAAATGAAGAAATTGTTCGTACGGCTGTTAATGATGTCGCCGTTTGTTTTGTCCGCCGGACATACCGAAGCCCAGGTTTTCGCCCGTTGTCAGGATGGCCAGGGTTATTCGTTCAATCCAGTAACAGGTCAGACTATTCCGACCGGGGAGCGTTGTGCCAATGCAGTAACCTCTGCTGTACCTTTCCTCCGTATTGTGCCTGATGCGCGCGGCGGTGCGATGGGCGATGTTGGCATTGCAACTTCTGCCGATCCCAATGGTATGCACTATAACCCTTCGAAGCTTGCATTTGCTACCAAAAATGTGTCAATATCGGCCACATACACACCATGGATGCGCAATCTTGGTCTGAATGACGTTTATCTTGCTTATCTTTCAGGCTATTACAGGCTCGACGATCGTCAGGCTGTAGGTGCCAGTCTGCGCTACTTTTCGCTGGGTGACATTGAGTTCACCAACGAACAGGGAGAGTCTCTTGGTCAGGGCCGCCCCAATGAATTTGAGTTCAGTGCCGGATATGCGCGCAAACTGTCGGATAACCTGTCTGCAGCAGTTGGAGCCAAGTTTATCTATTCCAATCTGGCAACAGGTCGAATTGTTGAAGGAAACGAGATTCGTCCGGGGGTTGCAGGAGCTGCCGATCTTTCCATGACTTACCGCAAACCGGTTAAAATAAACCGGTACAAGTCTGACTTTACATTTGGTGCTGCAGTGAGCAATCTGGGATCCAAAATTACCTATACCAACTCGGTGAATCGAGATTACATACCCACCAACCTTGGTGTGGGTACTGCACTGAAAATAGGTTTGGATGATTACAACTCTATCACCCTTACCACCGACTTCAACAAGTTGTTAGTTCCCACTCCGCGTCCCGAGATAGACGACGACGGTGATGGTATTCCTGATTACAAGCAATTGTCACCGGTTCGCGGAGTATTCCGTTCGTTCGGAGATGCGCCGGGTGGTTTTAGTGAAGAGCTCAAGGAAATCACCGTTGGTGCAGGTGCCGAGTACTGGTACGATGACCAGTTTGCTGTGCGTATGGGATATTTCCATGAGCACTATTCCAAGGGTAACCGCAAGTACTTCAGTGTAGGTTTGGGAGTGAAGTACAATATTTTTGGCCTTAACTTCTCCTATCTTGTGCCTACCAGCAATCAGCGCAATCCGCTTGACAATACGCTCAGATTCTCTCTTATCTTCGATTTCGAGGCGTTTGAGGGTGAAGAATAACCTTGTTTTGGTTGTTACCAAAAGTTGGTTTTCATTTTTGATGCAAAAGGAGCCATTCCGGATCAGTCTGGGACGGCTCCTTTTGTATCAAATGACATATGAAATGACCCTGATATGTGTAAAACTGGATATTTCCTGTGATCTGTATAAAACAATCGTAACTGAAGGTTTGAAACAGCGTAATCATGGATTACCTTTGTAGTCCGACAAAAAAGAAAAACACGCCAATGGCTAAAATACTGATAGTTGACGATGAGACTCCAATTCGCAGAACCCTGCGGGACATCCTTGAATTTGAAGGGTACGAGGTGGATGAAGCCGTGGATGGTCTCGATTGTGTAGCCAAAGTACAGAAAGAAAAATATGATGTAGTCATCATGGATATCAAGATGCCCAAGATGGACGGTATCGAGGCACTGGAAAGACTGCAGATACTTTCTCCGGAAACCCCGGTGATTATGGTGAGCGGGCACGGCACCATTGATACCGCTGTAGAGGCGGTCAAGAAAGGAGCTTTTGATTTTATCTCAAAACCGCCTGACCTGAATCGTATGCTCATTACCGTTCGTAATGCACTCGACCGGAGTGAACTGGTGAACACGACCCAGGTACTCCGAAAACAGGTAAAAGCGAACAAGGGTGTAAACATGATTGGCGAGAGTGCACCCATACTTGAAATCAAGAAAATGCTTGAGCGTGTGGCACCCACCGACAGCCGTGTTCTTATTACGGGTCAGAACGGTACAGGTAAAGAGCTGGTAGCCCGGTGGATACACGAGAAAAGCAATCGTGCTGACGGACCACTGGTAGAAGTCAACTGTGCTGCGATACCCTCGGAACTTATTGAAAGTGAGCTTTTTGGTCATAAAAAAGGCTCTTTTACAGGTGCCATTGCCGATAAGGCCGGGAAGTTTGAGTCAGCCACGAGCGGTACACTTTTTCTCGATGAGATAGGCGACATGAGTCTGGATGCACAGGCGAAAGTACTGCGGGCGTTGCAGGAGAGCAAGATCACGCGCGTGGGCGACAACAAGGAAATAAAAGTAGATGTGCGCGTGTTGGCAGCCACCAACAAAGACCTCAGAGAGGAGATTGCTGCCGGTCGTTTCCGGGAGGATTTGTACCACAGGCTTGCTGTAATTGTAGTAAAAGTACCTTCGCTGAACGAGCGTCGCGATGATATTCCGCTTCTGCTTGAACATTTCAACAGGAGAATAGCCGATGATTACGGGCATCAGCCCAAATATTTCCTGCCTGATGCTGTAAAAGCACTGCAGGATCACAACTGGACGGGTAACATACGCGAACTTGCCAATGTCATTGAACGACTGTTTATCCTTTGCGATCAGACAGTAAGTGGTGAGGAAGTTCGCAGGTATGTGTATCCAAACGGATAAAACTATGACAGAGAGAGTACTGATCGTTGAAGATGAGCCCAAGGCGGCTGAGTCATTCAGAAAATGGCTGGAGGAAAACAATTTTGGTGCCGATATTGCTCCTGATGGAGCGGTTGGCCGACATTTGGCGCTTTCAGAGAAATACGATCTGGTACTGCTTGACCTGAACCTGCCTTATGTGAGTGGTTATGAGGTATGTCGTGAAATCAAGAGTCAGAAACCCCAGATGCCTGTAATACTGGTGACAGCTTTGGGTGGTATAGATCAAAAACTGAGTGGATTTGATGCAGGTGCTGATGACTACATAGTCAAACCGTTCGATTTCCGGGAATTAATGGCCAGAATGAGACTTTTGCTCAGACGAACCAAGGATGAGCCAACATCTTCCGGACAGGAAGGTGTGCTTCGTGCAGCTGACCTGGAAATGAATCTGGCTTTCAAAACCGTCAGAAGAGGTAATACCCTGATTTCACTCACTGCCAAGGAATTTGCATTGCTGGAATTTCTGATGAAGAAATCCGGGAAAGTAGCCTCCCGATACGAGATTGTTGAGGAGGTCTGGGATGTAAATTTCGATACAGGAACTAATGTGGTAGATGTTTATATCAATTTTCTCCGCAGGAAAATTGATAAAAACTTCGAACCCAAACTGATTCATACCAAACAGGGGATGGGATACTTCATAAAATATCCCTGAAAAGCGACGTAATGAATATCCGTACAAAACTGACACTGCGATTCTCCATCATCGTAGCTACCATTCTGATTGTATTCTCTGCTTCAATTTACTACCTGTCATCAGAATACAGAAAAGAGGAGTTCTATTCACGTCTGGAGAGCCGTGCTATCACTACAGCTCGCCTGTTTATATCAGTACAGGAGGTTGATAACAAGTTGCTGCGAATTATTGACAGGAACTCCATTCATGCGATGTTCCAGGAGAAGGTTCTGGTATTTAACGAGTCAAATCAGGTCGTATATTCAAGTCTCGATGATTTTACTCTGGATTATTCAGACAGCCTGATTAATGAAATCAGAAGAAGGGAGAAGGTTGAGTACAGTCAAAATAGTAATGAATTTGTTGGTATAACCTATTCGGCAGGCAACAGAAAGTTTGTGGTAATTGCCTCTGCGTACGACAGGTATGGAAACAGCAAACTGAATAACCTGGCCCAAGTGTTGTGGGCTGGCCTGTTTGTCGGATTACTCAGTACGGTACTTTTCGGCGTAGTTTTCTCCCGGCTTGTACTCGCTCCGCTGGCGAGGATGAATGCGGATGTTTCTGGTATCAGTGCAGGAAACCTCAGCAGAAGAATAGATGAAGGGAATAAACGGGATGAAATTGCCCAACTGGCTATTAATTTCAATAAAATGCTCGAGCGTATTGAATCTGCATTCAATATCCAGCGGCAGTTTGTGAGCAGTGCTTCTCACGAACTTCGTACACCCCTGAACGCAATCTCGAGCCAGTTGCAGTTGTTGCTTGCTCAGCGGCGCTCGTCCGAGGAATACGAAAAAGCACTCAATTCGCTGCTGGAAGATGCGAGAGCACTGGTTAATCTTACCAACGGGTTATTGAATCTCGCACAGTTTAATGTAGACAAACAGCGGGATCAGTTCAGGCCGGTGAGAGTTGATGAAATTCTCTTCGCAGCTCAGCAGGAACTTGGAAAAAGTCGTCCGAATTATCACTTCCAGATTGAATATGGTATCATGCCCGATGAAGAATCACAACTTCAGATCAAGGGAGATGAAACACTGCTGAAGACTGCCTTTCTCAATTTGATGGATAACGCCTGCAAATTTTCCGAAGACCATTCGGTGAAAATCACGCTCATGGCAAAGCGAAATACCATTGAAATCAGTTTTGAGGATAAAGGGATTGGTATTCCGGAAGAAGATCAGAAAAAAATATTCATGCCTTTCTTCAGGGGCAGTAATGCACGCACGCATACACAAGGTCACGGAATCGGCTTGTCGTTGAGTCACCGGATTATTCAGTTGCACGGAGGTGCCATTGAAATAACCTCGACAGTTGGTCAGGGTAGTGATATCAAAGCCGTTTTTCCAACAAAGTAGGATTTTTAATTATCTTTTAATTCAGATTTAATATATTTGAGTTAAAGGAGGGTGCATATTTGCATCGCTATTCCACATTGATTTATGGCTTTCTAACCTGCAACAGGCTGACAGTCGACCCGCCTTGCAGTGTATCCCTGGTGGATCTCTGCAAGGCTTTTTCTTTTTAATACATTCCTTCACCGATTAAATTTTCATTTCATGTTTTCATCCCTACTTTCTCCGCCCTGGAGGCAGTCCTTAGAGTTGTTCAAATTTAACAACGGTTCACAGCTCAGAAAAATCATTCTCCCCGTTCTTGTTTTCCTGTGGTCCTGCTCACTTTTCGCTACCAACACCGGATTATTGCCGGGCGACTCCTCCCTGGTAGCCAGTATCTGTGCCGATGAGTTCTATGTTTTCAACGGAGACACGCTGAATCAGCAGGGTACCTATACCGCCACCTATATTGCTTCTGATGGATCCGATTCAACGGTAACGCTTCTGCTCAGTGTTTTCCCGTTGTACAGCGATTCTGTCTATGCATCTATATGTGCCGGCGGATTTTATGAGTTCTATGGTACTCAACTGGTTGATCCAGGCACCTATTCTGTGGTGCTCACCAGTACAGCTGGATGTGATTCCATTATCACGGTTTCACTTACCGTACTTCCGACTTATCAGACTTTCACGGGAGCAGGTATCTGCAGTGGATCAAGTTATGATTTTTATGGCACTACGCTCACTGCTACCGGTACATACGGTGCTACTCTGACTGCGGAAAACGGCTGTGACTCCCTGATCGTACTTGATTTGCAGGTGGTTGACTACTTTGATGTAGTACTGAATGAACGGATTTGCAGCGGCGGGTTCTATCTGTTCGGTGATACCCTCCTCACCCAGCCCGGTGTTTATGTTGATTCTTTGATTGCTGCCGGGGGCTGCGATTCCATCGTCACTCTTCAACTTCAGGTTCTGCCACCAGTATCCGTACATCTCTACGCGGGTGTATGTACCGGCTATTCTTATATATTCAACGGTGATACACTGACTCAGCCCGGAGATTATGTTTATCAGACCACTAGTGGCTGCGATTCTATCATTACACTGACACTTCAGGTGGGTGATTATCTGGAAACCAGTCTTTCTGCAGCTGTTTGTCCGGGTGAAGCATACAATTTCAACGGACAGCTACTGACCACAGAGGGAATATACACGGACACACTTCAGGCTAACGGCGGTTGCGACTCTGTTATTATACTGACTCTGAGTGTATTGCCTGTTTTGACTACCCAGTTTGACATAAATATATGTCCGGGAGAATCTTTCTTCTTTGAGGGCGTGGATATCACCGACCCCGGTGTTTATACGTCTGTTTATACAGGAGAAAATGGCTGTGATTCGACGGTTGTTCTGAACCTCAACTACTATCCTTCAGGAAGTGATACTGTCAGCGCTGTAGTCTGCGAGGGAGAGAGCTATGATCTTTACGGACAAATATTCAATCAGACGGGTATTTATACCTTCAATTACGGTACTCAATACGGCTGTGAAGCCACTGTGACTCTTGTTCTGACCGTAAGACAGCCCTCTGCTACGGAGGAAAGCGCAACTATTTGTCAGGGTGACCTGTTCTTTTATGGCGGACAAGTATTGTCGCAAAGCGGCGACTATAATTTCCTGTTGGAGGATTCCTACGGCTGCGATTCGCTGGTGACTCTCCACCTTGATGTCAGACCGACAACCCAGACCAATATAGATATAGGTATCTGCCAGGGTGAATTCTACACCCTGGGAGGTATTGATTACGCTAATTCCGGAGTTTATCCTGTAACCCTTGTATCGTCTAACGGCTGCGATTCACTGGTTATCCTTAAACTGACTGTAATACCCGACATCAGAAGGATTCTTCAGAAACGTATATGTCACGGTGAAACCTATGAGTTCGAAGGACAGATACTTACATCGGACGGTACCTACACTGCAACCTATCAGGCATATAACGGATGCGACAGTATCATTACGCTATTTCTTTCTGTACTTCCTGCCTATCAGATTGATCTCGATGCCGCAATATGTGGGGGAGAATCGTACCTGTTTGAGGGTGATGCCATCAGCCAGCCGGGTTTCTATTCAAGAACCTATCAGGCATTGAATGGTTGCGATTCGGTTGTTACCCTCACGCTCGCTGTTTTACCTCTGACCAGTTCTTCTGTATCTGCCACCGTTTGTGCGGGTGAGTCCTATTCTTTCAACGGAGAAAATCTGACAGCTTCGGGTACTTATTCAGCTGTACTGACCGGACAGAATGGTTGTGATTCAGTGGCAACGCTCGTGCTGAGTGTTCTTCCGGTATCACAGACCGATATTGATGCTACTGTTTGTGCCAGTGAAGGCTACCCTTTTGGCGGACAGTTGTTGTCACAGAGTGGTGCCTATAGCCTGACTCTTCAGTCGGAGAACGGCTGTGATTCAGTTATTTCGCTGAACCTGACGGTTCTGCCTGTTTATAATAGCCAGTTTGAGACGAGTATCTGCGCGGGCGAGAATTACTGGTTTGTGGATACATTCCTGACTCTATCCGGAACGTATCAGGTCAATTATCAGAGTCAGTCGGGGTGTGATTCAACAATCACGCTCGTACTGAATGTTCTCCCCGAGGTTGTGGGAAATCAGCTCGTATTCACCTGTAACGGGGAACCATACATTTTTGCGGGTGATACCCTTGCCCAAAGCGGGGAGTATCAGTACTCTTTTCCCAATGGAGCAGCTAACGGATGTGATTCACTTTTTACCATATATCTCACGGTTTCCCCTCCTGCTAGTTCCACAATCAGTGCTTCCGTTTGTGCGGGTGAATCCTACTCTTTCAACGGAGAAAGTCTGACGACTCCAGGTACTTATACAGCCATACTGACCGGTCAGTACGGCTGTGATTCGGTTGCAACGCTCGTGTTGAGTGTCCTTCCGGTTTCAACGACTGAAATTACTGCCACCCTTTGTGCAGGCGAAGGTTATCCGTTTGCCGGACAGTTGTTGACCCAAAGCGGGGTCTATGACCTGACTCTGCAGTCAGAAAACGGTTGTGATTCAGTAGTTACACTCCATCTCACCATCAATCCGGCCATCCCGCCAACCGTGATAGCCGGTGCTATTTGCGAGGGCGATTCCCTTACTATTGGCGGTGAAGTATTCACCGATCCGGGTACCTATACCATCAGCTACAGCACTCCTGCCGGATGTGATTCTGTACTGATAATTCAACTGGCTGTGATTCCGGCCGCCTCAAGTTCCCTCCAGGTAGTATTGTGCCCCGGAGACAGTCTCGCTTACGGCGGATCAGTACTGGGAGCCCCCGGGGTTTATACTTTCAGTTTTACGTCCGCTTTTGGATGCGACTCGGTGGTAACACTCGCACTGGTTTATCAGCAGCCTCCTGCACTGTTGGTCACTACGTCCGGCAGTACGCTATCCGTGCTTGGTGGTCAGGCTCCGTACCAGTGGATCAACTGCGCAAACAACGAGTTCATACCGGGTGCAACGGGAAGCATTTTCACGCCTTCCCAATCTGGAACCTATGCTGTCATTTCCACTTCAGCAAATGGCTGTACAAGTATTTCCAACTGCGTGAATGTTTCTGTCAGTAGTGTTGAAGACCTGTCAGTAATTGAGAACTGGTCATTGTTTCCCAACCCGACATCGGGAATAGCGCGGATTCGCTGGAACGAGGCAACCCGTGAAGTGAGCCGACTGGAGGTGACGGATTCGGGTGGCCGACTGGTTTACACTGTAAATATTCCCACGGGCTCAGATCAGATAGAATTTGACCTTTCGGCTTATCCGTCGGGCGTGTTCAACATACGAGTAATTTCTAACGCAGGCGTATTTACCAAAAAGCTTGTCAAGACAAGAATATAAACCGTGATTGTGTCGAGAAACTGCGGAGGTCGGGGCGAAAGGTTACCGGCCTCTGCAGACTCCACGATATCTGTCCGGATATTGTATTTTTCAAGTTTATTCCCGTGCTTCTATAGTCTGTAATATATTTGGCATGATATTCCCTTGGTATAGTCAGTTGCCTGCTTTAATCCCGTCTGTTCACTGATAATTCGTCCCATGATGCGATTGTTCTTTTTGTTTTGCCTGATACTCTCGGGCACGCGCCCTGTTTTGGGTGCCAATCCGGTTTCTGATGTCCAGTTTACCGTTGAGATTGATTCTATTCATCATATTGATTGTTTGACACCCAAAGGTTATCTCTCGCTGCGGGTCAGTGGAGGTACTGCTCCGTATTCATATCAATGGAGTAACGGCAACGATGCTTTTTTTGATAACGATTTGGAAGCAGGCGCCCTTGAAATTTTCGTTTATGACTCGGATGGCAACGTCGTTAATTTGTTTGTTGAAATTCATGAAGACAGAGTATCTCCCTTTGCCAGCGCAGGCGCTGACTTCAATCTGTTGTGCAGCACCTCAAGCGCAAATCTCTCGGGTTCTGGTTCGGCAGGTATGGAATTCAGGTATTTATGGACCGGTTTTTCAGGGGGAGTTATCCAGTCCGGTGCCAATACCCTGACACCGGTTATTCGTCATACGGGCGGATTCAGCCTCAAGGTGACAAATATTAACAATGGTTGTTTTTCGACAGATACGGTGTTTGTCAGTGCCACCCATCAGGCTCCGGCTGTTACGGCAACAGGTGGTACGTTCAACTGCTTGCAAACCACTGTAACACTAAACTCGACGTATCCGCAACAGAATGTGGTGTGGTGGTGGACAGGTCCGAACGGATTCCTCTCTTATGACCCGAACCCGCAGGTAAGTGTAACCGGAGTTTTTGTCTTCAGAGCTACTGACACCATCACCACCTGTATGAACACTGCCAATGCACTGGTTTATGCAGATACCATGAAACCGGTTTTTGTGCCTGTTGGCGGGACTGTTACATGTTCACAGCCGTCAGTTACCATTCAGGGAGCATCTACACCAGTGAATTGTACTTTTTTCTGGAAAGGTCCGCCCAATTTCACATCCACGTTGCAAAATCCGACGGTATTCAATGGTGGTACTTTCCGTGTGACTGTAACCAATCCTGCCAATGGATGTACCAGAATCACTGTTGCCGATATTGATGAAGACATCGTCCCCCCGGGAGCGTCTGCGGGTGTATCGGGCGAACTCACCTGCGTGAATTCGTCGGTTCAGCTATCGGGCAGCAGTAATACCGGCTCAGTCAACTATCTATGGACCGGCCCCAATGGCTTCACCTCCAATTCGCAGAATCCTGTAGTAACTATAGCCGGGAACTATCAGTTGCGGGTAACCAATCCTGTCAATGGGTGTACATCTGTGGCAATTGTTGCGGTTGTGGCAAATACGGCACCTCCGGGCGCCTCGGCCACCGGTGCTGTCAGGACCTGCGCTGTTCCCAATCCTGTGATTACTGCAAACAGTCCCACACAGGGTGTTACCTATCACTGGATTGGCCCGGGACTGAATACTTTCCAGCAAAACCCGGTAGTAAGTAATAACGGTACTTATTTCGTTACTGTGACTAACCCGTTAAACGGTTGTACCAGTACAGCCTCTGCCGTGGTAACACAGAATACAACCCAGCCTACACTGACCACTACTTCTGCGACAATCAACTGCTATAACCCTTCACCGCAAATTACAGCTACCTCCCAGACGCAGGGCGCAACGTTTTCGTGGACTGGTCCAAACGGATTTACTTCAGGTATTTCCAACCCGAATGTTTCTGTTTCGGGCTTTTACTATGTGACCGTGACGAATCCCGCGAATGGTTGTACCAATTCTGTCAATGTCTGGGTACCTGAAAATCTCAACGCACCTATTGTTTTTGCCGGTACCGACCGGGTGATAAATTGTCTGTTCCCCACTATTCTGGCAAATCCGGTGGGTACATCCACCGGGAATTTTCTCACCTATTCCTGGACAACCTGGAACGGTTTGATTCTCGATGGTGCCAACACGCTGTTCGCCCGTTTTGGAGAGCCCGGTTCCTATACGTTAAAGGTAACCAATACAATCAGCGGCTGTTTCCGGCTCGACAGTATGACGGTCACGGAAAACCCGCCTGTGGAAATTCAGGCTTCAGTGCTGTCGCAGGTAGCCTGCAATGGTGCCTCCACCGGGGTGGCAAGGGTTACTGCACAGGGCGGATCGGGCTCCTTTTATTACAACTGGTCGTCGGGAAGTACTACCGCCACGGCCACAGGGCTCTCTGCAGGTACCCATATGGTTACAGTAACCGACTCCGATGGATGCTCTTCTGCGGCGAGTGTTACGATTACCCAGCCCGCTGCACTCACAGTTACCGCAACTGCTACCGGACAAACCATGAGTGGGGTGAATAATGGTACGGCTACAGTCAGTATCGGCGGTGGTAATTTCCCGTATTCCATTCTCTGGAGTAATGGTTCCACTCTTCTGAGTATCAATAATCTTGCCCCCGGTCAGTATTCGGTGACTGTAACCGATGTAAACGGATGCACCAAAAGTGCTTCTGCAACGGTTAATCCCTTGCAGTGTTCTATATCCGGGGTAATAACTCCCGTCAGTCCGACATGTAGTGGCGGTAATAACGGTTCTGCATCAGTAGCAATTAGCGGAGTTCCCAACCCGGTTTCATATACCTGGTCGAACGGAACGCAAAGCCAGAGTATTTCCGGTTTGCTGGCCGGGACATATACCGTCACCGCTACCGGAGCCAATGGATGCACAATTGCTCTTTCAACGCAATTGACGGCTCCGCAGCCAGTTACGGCTGTAGAAACGTCAAACACACCTGTGTCCTGCCTGGGTAGTCAGAACGGAAGTGCCACGCTGGATGCTTCCGGTGGGACGAGTCCTTACACTTATTCCTGGTCAAATAGCAGTACCGCAGCCGGTATTTCCGGAATTCCGGCAGGTACTTACACATGTACGATCTCGGATTCCAGAGGATGTACCGCAACACGCACTGTTACAATCGGTTCTCCGGTTGCATTATCCGCGATATTGAGCGATGTTATCAACCCGGATTGTACTGACAGCCAAAACGGCTCTGTTTTGGCCAGTGTGGCAGGAGGAGTTGCTCCGTTCACCTATACTTGGTCAAATGGTTCATCTACACCTGCACAAACCGGACTCGGAGTCGGTGCCTACTCCTGTACCATTACTGATGTCAACGGGTGTACCGGTGTGGCCGCTGGTCAGCTGACAGCAGCTGACAATGTGCCGCCGCAACTGTTGCTAAAAAACGCTGAAGTGGAACTCGACAGTAGTGGTCTGGTGTCGGCAAGCTATACTCTTTTTGATAACGGCAGTTCGGATACAGGTTGTGGAATCGTAAACTGGACGGTATCCCCACAGAACTTTGACTGCTCTCAAACGGGCTCCCATGTTATTACCCTGACGGCTACCGACAGAAATGGAAATGTTGCTACCGGAACAGCCATGCTTGTGGTAGCTGATCGTATTGCTCCCGGATTGATCTGTCCGGCCGATCAGATTATTATGGGTTGTGCCAGTCAGGCGTATTTTGATCTCCCGCAGGTGACCGACAATTGTGCACTGTCGGGCACCCCGGTACAAACGGCCGGCCTTCCTTCCGGGGCTTCTTTTCCTCAGGGCGTTACAGTACAGCAGTTTTCCTACACAGACGGAGGAGGTAATACTGTTACCTGCCAGTTCACGGTTACAGCCAGTGAAGGGGTCAGTGTACAGATACAGACGGTACCAGCCTCCTGTACGGCTACCTGCAATGGCAGTGCAGTGATTGCGCCGATGAGCGGAACTATCGGGTCGGCGCTGTGGAGTAATGGACAGACCGGCCTGAATGCCACTGATTTATGTGCCGGGCAGTATCAGGTTACAGTAACGGCTTCCGCAGGATGCTCGCAGGTATTCAATACCAGTATTCAGGTGCTGGATACCGAGGTGCCTGTGCTGACTTGTCCGCCAGGTGTGACCACCGGTGTTTGTAACCCTGTTGCCACATTCGGAATTCCCCAGGTTATGGATAATTGTCCGTTTAATCCTGCCAGTTTGCAGCTGATAGAGGGTTTGCCCTCCGGTTCTGTATTTCCGCTGGGTACCATTACAGAGACATACCGTTACACAGACGGGGGAGGCAATACGGCGCTGTGCAGTTTTACTGTAACGGTTCAGCCGGTTGCCGGTATTAATTTTTCATTTGTAAATGCTACCTGCCACGATGCCTGTGACGGCGTTGCGATTATTGAAACCGGAGGTGCCAGCTTCTCCGTTGTCTGGAGTAACGGGGCTACAGGAACCACTGCAACCGGCTTATGTCCGGGTATGTACGAAGCTGAAATCACGGATCCTAACGGTTGTGAACAGACGCAGACGGTTGTAATAGCTGCGCCTGTGCCGCTTGAAATCAGCAGTTATATACTCACCGACGATGTTGGAAATACGGGAACAGGCAACATACAGGTAATTGTTGCAGGAGGAACGGCTCCGTACTTATACAACTGGAAATTCAACGGACAGCCCTTCTCCAGTGAAAAGGATATATACAACCTGTACGCGGGTGAATACACACTGGAAGTGCATGACATGAACAACTGCAGTCTGATGAGTCAGATTTTCACGGTCAATTCGTCTGTAAGTACTTCTGCGCCGGAGAATGGTAGTGCACTAATGGCTTTTCCCAATCCGGCAGAATCGGTCCTTACACTTCAGTTGGAAGATTCTGATGATGAAATAAGTGCTGTATTGTTAACTGATATGACCGGACGGTTGCTGTTTCACCAGACAATGCAGGCATCCACCCGGACATATCAACTCGACCTGAGCGGCTATCCGTCCGGAGTCATACTCGTGCGCGTACAAACGCAGAGCGGGTGGGTGAGTACCAAAATAGTGAAAAACTAACTTCCTTTCCCGTATCTGGCATTTATCCATGCAGGTACGATAATTGCTCCTGCCAGCAGATAGCCGTAATAAGCCATTCCGCGCCAGATCAGAGCTACAACAATACCGATACCCGGCGGTACATAATCGCTGATGAAACTGGACAGTGCTATTTCAGCGAGACCCGCGCCGCCGGGTGTCGGACTAAATGCCATGATGGTGAACATGGCCACCAGTCGCGCGTAAATAAACGCCTGCGTGGCACCGTCTACAGGAATGGCGGGTACCAGTGCGATGATAATACAGTTAATCATCAGGAACTTGCCCGTCCAGGAACCCAGCGTTGCGAGCAGAACTTTCAGATGGAAAGTCCATTTCTGTGCCTTCATCTCATCTGCGGCAAGAATAAATTCGTCGCCGAGCAATTCCAGTTTTGCCGATTGCTTTTTCAGGAAGGGGCGCCGGGCGAACCAGTGCAGGAGGGATTTGCCCAGATCAGGCCTGATAAAAATGAAAAGACTCAGCAGTACCCAGTAAGTAGCCATCATGGAGTAGGTAAAGAAAAATGCCCCGCTGGCCAGTCCGACATCGTCAAAACTCTTCATACCCGGGAACAGCATGGATGGCCCGTAAATAAACAGCATGACCGGCAGAAGGAATACAAAAAAGCCGGTATCGCATATCATGGTATAAAAAACCGCTGCGGCCGTTCTTCCAGCCGACAATTTCTCTTTGGTCAGTACGAAAAGCATCACCAGTGGTCCACCCTTGGCTGTAGGCGTCAGAGCACTGCTGAATTCCCATAAAACTATGAGTTCCATGCACTTGCGGAAAGTAAACTGACGGTGCGAGAGGGTCCACAGTCTGAATGAATAGGACAGGTGCCGAAGTATCAGGAGCACAAGAGCCAGTGAAAGCCACAAAAAGGCAGTGGCCGACCAGCTGATAGCGCGAAACTTTTCAGGATCGAACTGACGATAAAACAGATAGCCAACGGCCAGAATACCCAGTGATACGGGCAGAATCATTCTGGTGAGCCGGACGGATTGCACAAATTTCTGGCCTTCCTCGTCCAGTGCGCGGAGGTCGGATTCCGGGAGTGACTGATTTTCCACGATGTGGTTTTAAAGTTTCAACAGGTCAACGCTGTAATACAGGCTGATACCCTGAAAAGCGACTGCTCCGTTGCAGAAGGCCTCATTACCGGGAGAGCAGTAGCGTATATACAGATTATCGAGGTTCGACAGACCGAGATTGGCTCTGATCCCGAGAATACCTCCTATATCTTTTTTCCCGAAATTCATACGGTACTGGAAACCGCCCTGAAGTCCGAAGTCACTCTTTTTGAAGTCATTGACGAGCCGGTTATCGTAATCGTCGTCGTCGGGGAGCATGGTACCCTTCCCTCCCCCAAACATCAGACGCCCGTAATAAGGGCCTGCCATGATCGAAAAACGGGCATCGCGGCCAAAGGAAAGTTCGGGATATATACCCGCGATGAACCAGGCAGTGCGATAATTAAGGTCGCGCTGGGCCTCTGCGTTAACCGTCAGAAATCCGCCCCTTCCCTTGAAGCGAACCTGGGTGCCGAATTCCCAACCGGGCCGCCAGTCGTAGGCCGGAAGGGCAAACTCGGGCGGATCTGTCGGAAAGTTGCCGGTAGTTCGTATTGTCTGGGCATTTCCACCCACTTTCAGTCTGAACTCTACAGCTCCCGGCGTGAACTCGCGTTCATACACATATTCCTGGGTAACAGTTCTTCCGTTCCTGATACCCTCTGTGATGACCTGCACCTCACGGTTTCCGAGCAGGAGATACCTGATATTTTGAGGGTCGTTGTTTTTGGGATTGGAGAATACATAAAATCCCTGCTCATCCACTTCTGTGAGTGTGAATGAGGTTTCCCTGGGTTCTCCCTGTACCCGGGAGGCAGTAATATAAGTGATATTGGTGTCGCGCAGTTCGATACGCAGGCGCTCGAGGAGTACTGTATCTCCGTTTTCCGGTTTGATACGTACGCTTCTGCCAACGAGGGTACTGTCGTCCTGTATGGTCCAGATTTCGAGCCTGTCGCCCCGGTCGGTTGGCATAAACCAGGTTCCATCCAGTCCGCGCGTGAGATCCCTGAAAGCATATTGAGGGTCTTCTATCTGGGCAGAAGCGGCGCTGCCAATCAGGAGGAACAGTATCAGGCTTGAAAAACGGAACATCTCAATTTTTTTTGCAAAATAACGAAGAAATATCCGGGTTCATTTCAAGCCGGCGGTGATTTTTGCTGCCGGACTAAAAAACAGTCCGGCAGCAAATCCATTTTATACAGGCAGAAGTTTGTTTTATTTCTTTCTCGCAGTACGCACCAGAACGAAAGCGAGCAGTGCGAAGCAAGCCACGCCCAGCAGTTTATAACCCTCGCTGCCGATTGCGCCCACGATGCTGTGTTCGAGATTGAATTTTTCCACGGCAGCTGCGGTACCATCGCTGGCCTGCAGCAGGGCAACAATGACTCCTGCGAGTGCGCCCCCGGCCACCAGGCCGGTTGCGAACAGACTTCCCTTGCCGAGTTCGGCATCTTCTGTTTCTTCACCTTTGCGCTTTGCCAGCCAGTCGGTGAGGCCTTTGAGTGCGCCACCTATCCAGATCGGGAGTGTGGTAGCAAGCGGCAGGTAGAAACCTACGGCAAAGGAGAGTGATTTGACAGCGCAAAGTTCCAGGGTGATAGCCACAAACAGTCCCACCAGTACAAACTGCCAGTCTCGGTTGAAAGAGAGCAGGCCCTTGATCAGGGTGGCCATCAGGGTAGCCTGCGGTGCATTGAACTTTTCACCGATAGCGTGTTCGATACCCTGGGCCCTGAGATCGGCTGTCGGATTGTCGAGGAAAAGTACGGTGGCTCCGATAACGAGTGAGGAAACAATTACACCGATAAACAGGGCAAGTTGCTGGTAGCGCGGCGTGGCTCCCACCAGATAGCCTGTCTTCAGGTCCTGTGAGGTAGCGCCTGCATTGGCTGCTGCAATACACACCATACTTCCTACCACCAGTGCCATCGGCTCGAATACCTTGCCCGTCCAGCCAACACCGATGAAAACAAGAGCTGTTCCCATGATGGTGGCAATGGTCATACCCGATATCGGACTGTTGCTGCTTCCGATGATACCCACGATGCGGCTTGCTACCGTAACAAAGAAGAAGCCGAAAATGATGACCAGGATGCCGATCAGGATTTTGCTGATGAAGCTGTCGCCCGGAATGGAGGGCAATAATGCCATGAGGAGAATCAGAGCAATGCTTCCGATTCCCACTACTTTGATGGACAGGTCATCTTCTGTGCGGGCTCTTGCCACACTTTTGTCTCTGTTACGCAGGTCGCCCATACTGTCGCGGAAAGAAGAAACGATGGTAGGCATGGTTTTAATCAGTGTGATAAAACCCGCGCCAGCCACGGCTCCTGCACCGATCTGACGTATGTATGCCCGGTAGATTGCCTCTGACAGGTTGGAAAACGTGTGTGTGGCGGGATCCCAGCCGAAGCGCGCGCTGGTTTCTGCCATATTCATCAGGTCGAGTTTTTGTAACTGGGCTGCAATCACATCGGGTGGAACAAGAGTAGCCAGCAGCGGGGTGAGACCGAACCAGGCCAGTACGCCACCGGCCACCAGCACACCGGCAATACGGGGGCCGATGATATAGCCCACACCGAGATATTCCGGGGTGATTTCGCCGCTTAGTCGGGCTGCGGGCAGGTACTTGCTGGCTGCGCTGCTCACCCACATCGGAGCCTCGGAGATGAAGTGAAATACTTTCTGGAGCATGGCATAGCCGAAGGCGAATCCCAGTCCCTGATAGGCTGTTTTAGCGAAATCACCGCCCTTGTCGCCGGCAATCAGCACCTGCGCGCAGGCGGTACCTTCCGGATAGGGCAGGGTTTCGTGCTCCTTCACAATCAGCGATCTGCGCAGCGGAATCATCATCAGTACACCGAGAATACCGCCGAATATAGCCAGCATCAGGATTGTCCAGTAGTTGAAGTAGTTTTTTCCGATTCCGTCGCTCAGGAACAGAAAGGCAGGCAGGGTAAAAACCACACCGGCAGCCACCGATTCGCCAGCCGAGCCGGCGGTCTGGATAATATTGTTTTCAAGAATGGTTGTTTTCAGGAACTTGCGGCCCAGAGAAATGGCCAGTACCGCAATCGGAATGGAAGCCGATACGGTCAGGCCAGCCTTCAGTGCGAGGTAAACAGTGGCGGCACCAAACAGGATGCCAAAGAGCGCACCCAGCACCACCGCCCGGACGGTGAATTCCTTCACAGAAACATTGTCTGCAGTGATGTAGGGCTTGAATTCTGAATTTTTTTCCATAAACGTAGCAAAAGGGTAGTTAAAGCAGAGCCGAAAGGTAGATAAAAGATACCAATAAAGTAATTTATTCGTTAGTGGGTTACCTTTGCACCCAATATCAGGAACTGTATGAACAAAATTGTCACCACTCTTTCTTTTCTGCTGGTGTTTCTGTCGGCCTCCAGTGCACAGGATCAGCACTTTTCCCAGTTCTATGCCGCCCCCATGAGCCTCAATCCGGCACTCACGGGCGCTATGGAAGGCAGCTATCGGGTTGGTACCATCTACCGCGATCAGTGGAGAAAGGTAATGGAGCAGCCTGTCAGGACGTTTTCCTTTTTTGCCGACCTGCGCTTCAACAAAAAGGGCAAAAAATTTACAAATGATGCCTTTGGACTTGGAATCATGTTTTTCAACGACAAGGCAGGGATCGTTGATTTCAGTACTACCCAGATTGCCGTGTCGCTCGCCTATCACAAGGCGCTTGATATGAACAAACGTCAGTACCTCACCCTTGGAATGCAGGGCGGACTGAACCAGCGCAACATGAATTACGGTAACCTGCAGTTCCACGACCAGTTCGACGGGTCATCCGGCTACTGGCTCACAACGGGCGAAATTCTGCCGTCAAATAATTTCTCTTTTCCCGACTACAGCCTAGGGCTCAACTACAAGGCCCGTATCGGCGATGAGAACTATGTGTTCGTCGGTGGTGCCATGCACCATCTTTTTCAACCTGCTGTCACGTTTTTTGGTATTGACAGCCTGCCCGGCAGCAAGCTCTACACCCGTTACTCTGCCCAGGCATCGGCCAATATCCCCTTGTCCAAAGATAACAGGGTACAGATTTCACCTCGACTCCTTGTAGCGAGTCAGGGCCCTCACTTTCAGGTAAATGCAGGCGCCAGTATGCGTTTTGCCATGGGACAGTACGGTTCAACAGCACTGAATATCGGAGCCTGGGCGCGGCAGGTGCGCAACGACAATGGTACTGGTTTCGACGCTGTAACTGCACTCGTTGGTATAGAACTGAACAGCATGATTATGGGCTTCAGTTACGACCTCAATCCGGGCGCGCTGAAGGCCAATCTGCGCCAGAGTGCCTTTGAGTTGTCCATTACCTACAGGGGTAATTACGACAACGACGATATCGTTTGTCCGAAGTTTTAAGAATTTCGGGGTACCTGAAAAAGGTCTTGTTGCCCCGTACTTCGAGGGTTTCCTGTACTGGTTTGTGCCATATGAAAATCTGCCTGGGGCAAAGGTCTTCATACCGAAAATATGGGGCAAGATGCGGCTGGTCGGGGGTTTACATTTATTCAACTATTTTCATTCTGAATTTACCATTTTTGAAAACAACAGTTTCAGGATATATACTTTCAATAGGACTATACCTTATGAAAATAGCTTTGTCAAACCTTCCGGCCACTTCTTTAGAAGCGGTATCCACATCGGTCAATTCTACATATCCGATAGAAATATCATCGTGGGAATAAACTGCCCCAATTACATCGCCATCGCTTTCTCTTATTCCATAATTAGCCCCAACAAGCCCATCTTGTGTGTTTCCAATTTTACCTTTTATCGGATATTTTCCGACTTTGAGAGGAATTTCATTGAAGGCAAGGCTCTCCCGAATATCACCCTGATCTGTAAAAGTATAAAAGTCAATTCCAATGTAATCGCTTTCATCCTGATGATGCCTAGCAAATGCAGTGGCCTTCCAGGTCTTTCTATCCCTTACGGCTTCTCCCCATCCGGTGTCTTGAACACCTTCAAAATATATGGGAATTTCGTGAGCATTTTTATCCTTGCTGCAGGAGGTCAAAACGCCTGTAAGAATTAACAAAAAACAAATCAGTGGTTTCATAATAGTTTAATTTTGGATGATTAATTTATACGCCTCAATTTTGGATTCATTCCGGACAGATACGAAATATATGCCATCAGGCAAGGTTTCGGCAGAAACCTCTATTGATCTCGATTCGCACGATTTGATATGCTTTACCAATCTTCCAAAATTATCAGAGAGAATTATTTCTGTACAGTTACCTTCAAATGGTGCTATCAAAATAAATTTGTCCTTTGTGGGATTAGGGTAAATCATTCCGAGAGTTTGTAACAGATTATTTTTCAAGCCTCGATCTTCTTCTTCCCCTTGAAAATGTGGGCACTCTTCAATAATACCTATTCTTCTCCCGGATGTTCGAGTAAGACCATCTGCTGAAGTAACGGTAAGTTGCAGCCAAAAAGACGGTTCGCAGAGAGGGGTGTTCAATGAAATACTGGATTGGTTGGATAAAAAAGTACTGGGATTGTACGTTGGGCTACAACTTGTACGCCATTCATATTGATAAGGTGGATTTCCAAGAAGCCCCCAACCTGGATTGGGAGGAGTTACTACTGCATTAAAAGTAATAACGGGATCTATATTAATACACCACTTTGGTGGGCCTTGAATTCCGACATTCCACTCAGCCCGGTTATAATCATCAACAATACAGGCAGCGTTTCTAATAATTCTTGAATTGTCATTTACTTCTGTTCCGGTAGAGGTACCATTGAAGTTGATATCAGGGTTTGAATAATGGGGTATCCGAGCTGCAACTTCTGAAGTGACCATCCGAGCCAATATAGTTCTTTGTTCATTTCCATTCTGATCGTCAAACAACCAGCCATGTGCGCAATTATCAGTATTTGAATCACCACAAACATCTGCATTGCGTAAACCCCCAACCAACACCACCTTGTTTATCCGGCTCCTTTTCGGGAGCATTCCCCGAAGCCTCTTTCTGCAGGCTCGGCGTAAACCTGGAGCGCTGCTTTTTTTAACCGCAGCGTTGCGCAGAGGTATTTTTCTCTGCGTAACTCCGCGTCGTACTCTGCGAAACTCTGCGGTTAAGCGCACGCAAACGAAATTACAGCCGAGCAAAGTATTCCGGATACGCCCGTGGTGTCAAGCCAGGCCTGCTGACACAGGCCGCTGTGTTTCCACGCCTGCAGGCAGATTTGGAGACTCCCGAAGCACCTCCTGTACTGGTTCGTGCCATATGAAAATCTGTTTGGGGCAAAGGTTTTCATACCGAAAATACGAGGCAAGATGCGGTTGGTCGGGGGTTTACGTTATGCGGATGGAAGAATTACAGCACAATAATGCACCAACATCGCGATGGCAACAAACGCCTGCTCCGGTACTCCAACCCCGAAATAAACGACAAGGGAGCCACCGGGGTGGTGGGTATTTCCGAAAACGCCCAATGGATACGGGACGGCAACGGTTGCACGGTTGCCGATTATTTCCCAGACCCTGTCATATCTTTCTCAGCCAACATAATAGGCTCGGACTTTATTTGCAAGCCCCTTTCAGAGATTTATTCTTTAATAAACTAATCGTCAAGTCATGAAAAACCAATTGATTTTTCTTTTGCTTTTATTGTCCTTGACTACCTGCCGCAAAGACAGCGTGTTCGATGAGCATGGGTTTTATGGAAAAGGTTCTGCCAAACTGAACGGTGTGCCATGGTCAGGCAAGACCGGGGTATTCTTCAAAACTGGCGTATGGGCTGATTTTTGCTACTCCGACACCTGTATTGCCATACATTTTTTCCACCGTAATCAATACGGCGAACTTCGTGGCAAGATAACGCTTGATCATGTTCCATTGCACACCGGAAGGCATACCCTAAATTACGCATGGCCGGTTTCTGAGGATGTGTTATGCGCCTTGTCGTATTCTGAGTGGACTTTCGATGGGGATGTAGTAACCGGTGACTATTCTGTTTTTGAACAGAACGACGACAACTACCTTGACATTACTGACCTAAATCTTAAAACAGGGGATATTAGCGGTAAGTTTCAGGCAACCGTCGTTCGGCATGAGTTCTGGACACCTGCCGGGCAACAACCAGATACGATTCGGATTACGGAAGGGACATTTATAGGAAAGATATTCAGGGAATAACAAATGTGCTTACGGTGTAAACCCCCGACCAACCGCATCTTGCCCCATATTTTCGGTATGAAGACCTTTGCCCCAAACAGATTTTCATATGGCACGAACCAATTCAGGAGGTACTTCGAGGCTCTCCAAATCTGCCTGCAGGCGTGGAAACACAGCGGCCTGAGTCAGCAGGCCTGGCTTGACACCACTGTAAAACACTTTTTTCGGCAGTAAATGGTTTTGTATGCAACGACCCCGTTTTGTTTAACAGCAGAGTTTCGCAAAGATCGACGCAGAGTTACGCAGAGAAAAATTCTGCGGTTGAAATTGTATGACGTGCCGCACTTCTCTCCGAATGAAAACCTGTTCTCCCAATTGATTTTATGCCACAAACCAGCTCAAAAGGGCAGCCCTATTGGATGAATTTGATCAGAACAGCCTGGTTTCCGGTTACCCGGAATCGCTCGTCCATACGATAGCCCAGTACCCAGATAATTGCTCCGTCTCCGTTCTCAAGTATCCAGATTCGCTCCTTGTCGGATCTGGATACTTTTTTGTCGGTGAAATAGTCCTGCAGTTTCTGAAATCTGCCCCCCATGCCAAATGGCTGAAACCGGTCGCCGGGCTGCCAGTGCCGGAGTATGAGCGGATATATCAATCTGCCCGGCTCCACTGCGACAGACTCCCGCCCGTCGGGTAAAGGCTCCATGAATGGCCCCGCCATGAAGAACAGAACTCCTTCATCCAGTCTGACCATCAGATCCTCGGGGCCGACCCGGATGACTAAAGTGTTTTTCTCAGTGCCGGAAACAGGCTGGCAATGCAGTGTTCCTCTGTTCACCATCAGTTGGCACCCATTCTCTGATACCAGTTCAAAACCTGTATTACCCAGATTTTCAGATAATTGTCTCGACTGTTCCTCGCTGAAACCGTAGGGCTGCAGTACCGTTGAAAGCGCCTGATGCGGAGAGGGTAGTGCCCGCAGTTTTTCGACAGGAATGGTAAATTCCCCAATCTCACCCGGAATATTCAGACAGGTCTTTATCAGAAATTCCAGGTTTTCCCGCGCCTCGCGCATGCGCGTGATGTTTCTCGATGCGGTCTGTAGAAAATTGCTGTTTAGTGTTTCCAGGTGCGGGACAACATGCATTCGAATATAATTCCTTGAATACTCGTCTTTGGCATTACTGGCATCCTCTCTCCACGACAGTTTCTGTTCCACGGCATAATCAACCAGTTCGGATTTGGTGGCAAACAACAGCGGACGAACCAGTCTGCACGCCTGGTTATTCATTTCCCGTTCCGGACGGATACCCCTCATCCCCGTCAGTCCCGTGCCGCGGGTGAAGTGAAGGAGTACCGTCTCGACATTATCGTTCAGGTGGTGAGCCGTTGCCACAGCATTATATCCGAATTCTCCGGCAATTCTGCCAAACCATTCATACCGCAGTTCTCTGGCAGCCATTTGTACCGAGATGCCTTCTGCACCTGCCTTTTCACCCGTATTGAACCTGACGGAATGAAACCTGACATTCATTTCAGCAGCCATTTCCCCGACAAACTGCTCGTCGCCATCGGATGCACCTCCCCTGAGCTGGAAATTGCAGTGCGCCACCCCAAACGGAATACCCGACTCGCGGAAAAGATGAAGCAGCACCACAGAGTCAACTCCGCCGCTGACAGCCAGCAGGAAAGGAGGAGAAATGTGACTGAATTGACCAATATGGTCGAGAAAACGCTGCTGCAGATTCATCTTTTTCGGTTAAACTACGTTAAACTACGTTAAAAGTAATCTAAATTACGTTAAGGGTAATCAGATTAACCCATGGTGTCTGAATTTTATCCCGCAAAGATGCCTGTTTCCTCGTTTTCGCGATTTGAAAATGGCAGATAACTGAAACAATTTCGCTTCGAAGGCGTCTGACTAACTGTTTTCCCTGTTTCAAAAACCTTAACTTCCGGACAATGCGACTTATTTATTTGCCGATTTTCCTCCTTATTGTACTGAAAACAAGTGCCCAGGTTTCGGGTGTGGTGCGCGATGAAGCCGGAGAACCGCTGCCTTATGTTACAGTTTATGTGAAAAACACTTCTGTCGGGACGGTTTCAAATGCTTCGGGAGTGTATTCACTGAATGCGCCAAAGGGAAATGTCGAGGTTGTATTCCAGTATATAGGCTACAAAACAGAGGTCATCGCAGTGGAGACAGGTAGCAAGCCCGTCCAGCTAAACGTCAGAATGGAACCCTCAAACCTGGAGCTGGGGGAGGTCATTATCACCGACCAGAATCCGGGCGAGCGGATCATGCGCGAGGTAATTGCCAAAAGGGAGTACTATAAATCTCAACTCGCCTCCTGGTCATGCGACGCCTACATAAAGGGATTCTACAAACTGAAGGATGTGCCTGAAAAACTGCTGGGACAGGATATCGGCGATATGGGCGGGATTCTCGATACCAACCGTTCGGGTGTACTTTACCTCTCCGAGTCGGTTTCCCGTGTGCACGCGCAACTGTCGCCCGCGCGCAGGAAGGAAGTGATGCTGTCAAGCAAGGTAAGCGGTAATATGACCGGATTCAGTCTGAACCGCTCCAATCTGGTGGATTTCGATCTGTACAACGAAACCGTCAGCGTAGAGCGCGACATCCTTTCTCCGCTTGCCGACAATGCCTTCAGCTACTACAATTTCAACTACCTGGGAAGCTACACAGATCCGAACGGATTTACCATCGAGAAAATTCAGGTTATTCCCAAACGGTCGGCAGATCCGGTGTTCAGCGGCAATCTCTATGTGGTAGATTCGTGGTGGAATCTGGCCGGTGTGGATCTGTTTGTAACCGGAGCGAATGTGAAACAGCCCATTCTTGATACGATGCGCATCCAGCAGCAGTTTGTACTGCTCGACAGGCCCGATCTGTGGCGCGTTATTTCCCAGATTACCAGTTTCCGTTTTAATTTGCTTGGTTTTGGTATTGAAGGCTTCTTTAACGGTGTTTTTTCCAGATACGAGCTTAATACCGAATTTGAAAAGGCATTCTGGGGGAAAGAGACCTTTAAAGTGGAGGATGGCGCGGCAGATCGGGATACCTCCTACTGGACTGAAACAAGGCCTGTACCGCTTACCAGCGAAGAACTCAGGGATTATACGCGGAAAGACAGTTTGCAGCAGATATGGAATTCCGAAGCCTGGCAGGACAGTCTGGACCGTGTTGGAAACAAATTCGGGGTAAACAACCTGCTGACCGGCTACACCTGGGAAAAATCACGGCTAAACAGGTCAATTACCATTCCCGGCCCCCTGAACTGGGTCCAGTTCAACACCGTACAGGGTTGGCTGTTTGATGCAGTGCCGGAGCTGATGTTCAAATCGGACAAGGAAGGCACCCGGTTCTGGAACGCCAAGGCCGGTATTAATTACGGATTTGCCGAGAAGCGCTTGCGCGGGTGGCTGAGCGTGAAGCACAAACTGGAAAGTATCCGGCAAACAGAGATAGAGCTGACGGGTGGTACGCGGGCTACACAGTTCAATGAGGGACAACCAATCGGTCATGCCCTGAACGAGCTATATACACTCTGGTTCGGGCGGAATTACATGAAGTTGTTCGATAAAACCTTTCTGCAACTGGAATTCAGTCAGCACCCTGTGCCCGGGTTCTCCTATCGTGTTTCTGCTGACTGGGCGCGCCGTTCGCCCCTGGAAAACAACAGCGATTTCAGGTGGAGGAAATCACCGGATCCTGTCTATACCCCCAATGCCCCGGTTCCCGATCTGATTGGCGCCACCGAGTTTGCCGCACCGGATATCTTTGCACTGGAAGCCAATCTTCGTTTTGCTTTCCGTGAAACGTACAGCACCTATCCCGGACAGCGCATATACGCTGGTTCTGTACTGCCGGTGATAGACATCAGATACCGGAAAGCCATTCCCGGTCTGCTGGGCAGTGACGCCGATTTCGATTTTGCCTCCGTTCAGGTGAGTCAGGACTACCTGAAGTGGGGGCTGGCTGGCTATTCCGAATGGAGTGTACGTACCGGAGCGTTCCTGCGGAACAAAAAGATATCGTTTATGGATCTTTACCAGCCTCTCGGGAACCAGACATTTATATTCAACCCGAATCAGTACTCGCGTCGTTTTCCGATGCTGCCATACTACGCTTATGCCACTGATCAACCTTTTGTCGAGGCCCATTTCCAGCATCATTTGCAGGGTATCCTGCTCGATCGCATTCCCGGAATCAGAAAATTGAACCTGAAGGAAGTATTCGGGGCGGGCGTGTATTATGCCAACCAGGCATCCATGGATCCGGCCTATACCGGAAAACTGCCTTACTGGGAAGTAAACATCGGTTTTGAAAATATCGGAATCAAGGCAATCAGACCGCTCCGGATAGACGTGGTGAGCGGATTCTTTGGCAAAGAGTATTACAGGACGGCGGTGATACTGGGACTAAAACTGATGTAGGTGCGGGGTTTTTCGAATGCTATTGCTCGCGGAATGTGGTCCAAATTGAATAGATTCCGCAGCCAATAGGGTTGAATGATGTACAAAAATCCATTAATCGGGAGAGTTGAAGAGAAGAAAATACTCGAAAATGCCTTGCTGTCCCATCAGGCAGAAATGATTTCTGTCATAGGGCGTCGCAGAATTGGCAAAACCTTCCTGGTGAAATCCGTTTACGACAAAAGAATTGACTTTGAAATCACAGGGATTCAGCATGCCACCCGTCAGGAGCAATTGCGGAATTTCATGTTACAAATTGTCAAATATTCCGGCGGGACTTTTCCGCTTACAGAACCCGGGGATTGGCTGAAGGCATTTTACCTGCTTTCCAGGTTCCTGGAATCGAGAGAAAAATCCGGAAAAGTTGTTGTATTTCTGGATGAGCTTCCGTGGCTGGCTACGCATAAGTCCGGTTTGCTGAAAGGACTCAGCTGGTTCTGGAACAGTTGGGCAGTCAGTCAGCCAGTCGTGGTCGTCATTTGCGGATCAGCGGCCTCCTGGATGATCAAGAACGTAGTACACAACAAGGGCGGACTGCACAACCGTATCACGAGGCGCATATACCTGAAGCCATTTAATCTGTCGGAAACCGAGCATTTCCTGAAATCCAGAAAACTTAATTTTGATCGCTACCAGATACTTCATATATACATGGCCATGGGTGGAGTTCCTTATTATCTGGATCAGATTGAGGCCGGGAAAAGTGCCGCCCAGAACATAGATGCCGTTTGTTTTTCGGAGAACGGATTACTGTGGGACGAATTTCCCAAGCTGTATGCTTCTCTTTTTGAGAATTCGGACTCACACATCAGGGTTATCCGTGCACTGGCAGCCAGAAAATCGGGCCTGACGCGCTCCGAAATTGTTCAGTTCAGCCGAATACCCGATGGGGGAGGTGCATCCACGATTATGGAGGAACTACTTCACTCCGGATTTATTTCGGTTAGTCATCCCTTTGGGAGAAAGAAGAAGGAAGCTTTATACCGTCTGACCGATGAATTTTCTCATTTTTATCTGCAATTCATGGAAAACAACAGGAATGAGGGTGTTGGAACATGGCAGCAGCTCAGCAAAACACAGGCTTATATCAGTTGGGCAGGCTACGCTTTTGAAAATATTTGTCTCAAACATTTGCCGCAGATTAAAAAAGCACTGGGCATTACAGGAGTTTTGGCCACGGCGTCCTCTTTTTTCAGGAGAGGATCCAAAAATGAGGAGGGAACACAGATTGATCTCCTTATTGACCGGAATGATCATGTAATCAACGTCTGCGAGATAAAGTTTTATGGAGCAGAATTCTCCATTGATAAAGCCTCTGCTATGGCATACAGGAATAAGCTGGCGGTATTCAGCGAGGCTACACAAACCCGCAAACAACTTTTTCTGACCATGATTACTACATTTGGTCTGAGGGAGAATCAGTATGCCGCCGGTCTCGTGGATGCCTCCCTCACCATGGATGATTTGTTTGAGGGGTGAATGATTTAGTTGGAAGGCTAGGTTTTATGATATTGGAAAAGCAATGTTTCGCCAGCGAATTTTCGCTTTTTAAAGCTATTTAAAGGCTATAATTTCCCAATTGATAATTTTCATGGACAATTGCTCAATGAGAAGTGCAAACTATCACTTTCTGTTTTTGGATAGTATTGAAGTCGTTAGATTTGCGCTCAGAAATTTTTCTTTCGATTAATTGTTTGAACAATTATTTGATGTTTCGGAGATTGATCGAGTTTTATGTAATAAGCTCTGACTCAACCTGCATACTTCATGAGATTAAGTAAAATTCTTTTTCAAGCAACTGCAACACTTTTGACGCTATCCATCTTCAGCAGTACCTCATTTGCACAAGATGAGAGGAGATCAATAAGTATTCTTGGCAGCAGTATATACAATGGGAATATTTATGATTACGAGTTCACTATGAACGCGAATGGAACATCAACTCTTAGATTGGGTTCATTAACCGCTGGCTGTGAGGTATTTAGCAGAACAATTCCTAACTTCGAGCCTGACATCTTCAAGTTAATCTGTTCAGAATCAGTTAGAGAGATAATCATTCGTGATAGTTTATCCGGAATAGATACTGTTACCAGTGGAATAAATAATTTCACTTCTGACGTCTTTTTCGGTGATCAAGAATATATACGTGGACGTAAAGTCTCCCTGTATTGAACAGCGGGTTTATAATCTTCGATTCAAGAACAAGACTCCTATTTCTGTCTCGTCGCGTAATGATGATGATCGCTTTAGTGATTATGGAATATACCTGACTGACCCTGATTGGATTCTGGACACCCTGATTCGAAATGAGAGATCTAAATTTCTGAATGATACAGCAAAATTCGACCCTGATCAAGGTTACTGGAAATTCGCTGAATATCGCAAAAGAATATACCGTCTGGCAAGGAGCAAAAAAATTGGGTATATAGTGTCTAAATTAATAGGTTTTAAGTTCGCTGTTGAAGAGAAGTTTAAAAGTGATAATCTATATTTTCTTCTCTCCGAGCTCATAGATTACAAGAGTTTACTTGATGTTGACCGGGAAGATTATAGCCCTAGAAACTGTGTGATCGAGCTTTCTCCACAAAATCCCGTAGCGGAATTGCGAAAAATCAAGAAAAGCAGAATACTGACATATAATCCAAACGGACTAGTCCAATCCGAAGTCAGTACAAAGTTTCTGCTAAATACCAAAAAGACTGGAGAGAATGCATATAATATGAGTCTACTTGGTTACGTAGAACCCAAGTTCGTGTATTCCAAAATCGAATACAACAATCGTGATCTAATATTCAATCAAGGGGATTTGTCAGCCCCATCGCTTGCCCAAAATCGAAAAGTATTCGAAACAAGTCCTGTAAATATATTCCGACACCAGCGCTTCTCCTTTGATGTGGACATGAATGCACTTAAATTCAATGTACCTCGTCTGAAATCAAACTTCCGATTGAATTTTTCTGCGGGGGTTAATCAGTTGATCTCAAGTGATACAATAAATGTAGTGAACGGCATACCTGAATCAAGTATTATTCCATTTGAGAATGTCATTAACAACTGGAAGTATGGATATACCATCATGATGGAGGTGAAGCCTGAAAGAAGGTTTGGTATTCACTTTGCATATGACTGGAGAAGATATAACATTCTTAACAGTGATTATATTTTCGGAACTACTCAGAATGTTTTGCACACAGTTTGCACCGAAAGTTTTTTGAAAACACATGAAGAAAGCAATAGCACGGTCTTCTTCAGAACAAGGTTATCGTTTAGTAGTCCGATTCAGGACAGTAACTTTCTCCAAATTCAAATAGGGTGTCTCTTCGACATTTTCAGAACAAAAATCCGCTAGTCAATACCCTCCCATAATACCCCGTTTCTGCAATAACCCCTTCAGCTCGTCGAATACCTCGGGAGCGTGTCGCCTGACAGAACCGAACAGTGTACTCATGGAGGCAGGCAACGAGGAGCCGTGCTGGTGATATAACTGCAGCACGTCGTCGTAAAACTGCTGCGAAATTTGTCTGAACTTCAACTTTTCCAGGCGGTAACCGGCCAGTGAGAGCATCCAGGGAATGGACGGCAGGTAGTTCGGACTTTTCTGGTACACGGTGTTGCGATCGGTCAGTTGCTGTTGTTGTGCCAGCCGCAGCATGGCGTTGAAATCGCCCGATCCGAGCAGTGCCTCCAGCCAGGCCGAGAAAAAGAGATGCCAGCGGTGATCAAAAATTTCCTTCCGGTAAACATCAAAGAAGGTGCGCGCGTGCGTAACCGACTGCTTGAACTGGCCTAACTGATTGTACGCCAGACAAATATATGCTGCGTTACCGATTTTGTTGTGTATGTTCTGCTCCTTGCGCGCGAGCGGAAGCGATTGCCGGAGTACTTTCAGTGCCTCGTCGGCCCGCGACTGACGCAGCAGGATGGCGGCCAGGTTATTTACATAGTACACATAGTCATTGTTCTCTGCCCTGATGGACAAGTAGCCGTAGTAGGTGGCTTTTTCCAGTTCATTCTGCCGGGCATACATGAGCAGTCGCTGACTGTAGAAATTGAGCAGCAGCCGGCGCGAGTAGAATTTGCCCTCCCGGAGCAGCTTCTCCTGATAGTCAAATTTGTCGGGTAGCAGGTCGAAGCGACGGTAGTTGTAGGCAATGAAAATCAGCCGGATCAGGGCCAGATTCCGGTTGTAACCATCGAGCGACTGATCATAGAAGACGGCGCTGAGCCACTGTTCCCACCGCATGGAATCGGTGGAATTGGTGGTGTATTGCGCTATGATGTCTTCCGTTGCCTGATGCAATTTATCGTTTACCAGGCGGGCATATTCGTAACTGGTCCGGTGAACAGCCAGAAAATCGGTTACACACTTGTGCTCTGCGTAGCGCATGCGTACGTGCAGGTAATGCCTGAACATTCGTCCCAGATCGTACAGTTTCAGGAAGTTATACGATGTGGCATCAGCACCCTGAAACATCCTGAGCAGTCGTTTCTCATCGTCGCTGTGAATGGCATCCGAGTGTACAGACAGTTCAACAGCGGAGAGCCACGCAAATTCCTTGTCCACATCAAAGGCTTCGAGCCGCTCCTCAATCCACGTTTTCAGGTGAGAGTATTTACGTTTGTCAATCTCCTCGTCATAGGGCAGGAAACTGTCAATCCTGGAGCAATTGGCTGAAATGGTATCCAGAATTCTGCTGCGCTCGGTATCCTCAAAACGCTGAACGGATTGCAGGATATCCAGTTCTATGGGTAGAAGGGAATTGGCAAATGCAGCAAATGTCTGAAGTCTGGATCGCATGAATTATGGAGTACGCCTCATGACGGCCGTACTCCGGACTGCAAATCTAGGGTTTTTCGGGGTGTTTTCAATACTGGCTACAGGGTTATTCCACCATCCACACTGATTGTTGTTCCATTGATGTATGCGGCATCGTCCGAAGCGAGGAATACATAAGCCGCTGCTATTTCTTCCGGTGCCCCCAACCGGCCTGCCGGTACTTTTTCGCGCATTTTGGCCAGTACTTCTTCCGGCATGGCTGCCACCATTTCGGTTGCTATGAATCCGGGAGCGACAGCATTTACGGTGATGCCTTTTCGTCCGAGTTCGCGGGCCCATACTTTGGACATGGCAATGACGCCTGCCTTAGTGGCAGCATAGTTGGTCTGTCCGAAATTACCATACAGTCCGACTACAGAAGAAGCGTTGACGATTCTGCCGCTGCCTTTGGCCACCATCACGGGTGCAATAGCCTTTGTACAGTTAAAAACACCGGTGAGATTGACATCTATGACCTGATCCCATTGTTCGTGGGTCATTTTCATCAGCGTTGCGTCGCGTGTAATACCGGCATTATTAATCAGAATATCTATAGTTCCGAATGCGGACAGCGTATCGGCTACAGCTGCTTCAACTGCCGCCATATCGGAAGTATTCACAGAAAAGAAACGTGCTGCGGCTCCCAGTTCGCCCACCAGTGCCTCGCCTCTTTCGCGGTTCATATCCCATATCGCCACGCTGGCGCCCTCTGCCACGAAACGAATGGCTGTGGCTCTCCCGATTCCGGCAGAGCCTCCGGTGATGACTGCGACTTTATTTTCCAGTTTTTTCATAATCAGAACGGTTTTATTTGAAGTCGCAAAATTAAGCTCCCTTCCAGACCTTTACCCATTGTTTCACTTGTTTCATATGCTCTGACCAGCTTTCGGTCAATAGTTCATATTTATTTTTAATTAATTCATTATCAATATATTAAAGTATTAAGTCAACCCACCGTTTTTATAACAGCGTACTGCTGAAAGGACTCGTCTGGCGTACATTTAATTTTCTGTTCATCAAGAATCTGTACGTTATGAGTTATTCAAATGCCACTGTGCTTCTGCTTATTGCTTACGCCGGCGTCATGTTGTATTTTGCCATACGCGGTGCCCGGCAAACCAGATCGCTGGCTGATTATGCCCTGGGCAGTCAGGGTTTTTCACCGCTGGTAGTTGGCTTGTCGCTGGCAGCGGGTATTACCAGCGCTGCCACTTTTATTATCAATCCCGGGTTTGTCGCCCTGTATGGCTGGAGTGCTTTTCTGGCCATGTCGCTGATTATTCCGATTGCGCTTTACGGATCGCTGGTAGTGCTTACCAAGAGCTTTCGCCAGTACGGAGCTTCCGTGAAGGCGCTTACGCTCTCTCAATGGATGTCGCTGAGGTATAACAGCAAGGCCCTCGGCGTCTGGTTTGCTGTGCTGGCCTTTCTTCTGCTCACTTTTATTGTACTGATATGCGTCGGGCTAACCAAAGTACTTGCGCCGGCCCTCGGGGTTGGCGAATTTCCCGTTCTGGTTGGACTTGTTATCTTTGTTTTCGGTTATATGATGTTTGGCGGAGCCAATACCATGATATATACCAATGCTGTACAGGCGGTACTCATGCTGATTGTGGCAGTAATAATGCTCGGTTCGGGATGGCAGTACTTCAGCACGGGGGTAAGTGGCTTCTGGCAGCAGCTGGCTGCAATAGATCCGAAACTGATAGTTCCGTTTAACAGTGCAAGTCCGTTGTTCCGCGACTGGTTTGAGGTGATATTCTGCAATTTGTTTGTAGGAGTTGCCATAGTTTGTCAGCCACATATTATTACCCGTTCGCTGATGCTGAAGCGGGCAGAAGATGTGAATCGCTATTTATGGATTGCCATAGTTGCCGAGACGATCTACTTTATGGTACTCTTCACCGGTTTTTATGCACGTCTGCAGTTCCCCGATCTGTCAGTAAACGGCACCCTGCTGAAAATGGATGCTATTATTCCGGCGTATGTGCTTCAGGTATTTCCGGTGGGTGCCGGTATTCTTGTTATACTTGGCCTTATCTCTGCCGGATTATCCACGTTGGAGGGTCTGATACAATCAGTTTCAACCACGCTTACCAATGACCTGCTGGTTCCGCTTGCAGGGTCAAAAAGTCATAATGAGGAGCAGCATATCCGGTTTGTTACGGGAATGAATAAAGTTGTCATCGGGGTAATGGCAGTTATCACCATTGCCTGGAGCTACTACCAGCTTCAATATCCGAATCTGAGTGTGGGTATTCTGGCTCAAAACGGGGTTTACGCCTATTTTTCAGCCGCTTTCGTACCTGTATTGCTGGGAATATACGGCAAGGACGTTCCAATTGCCGCCCCTGTTGCCGCTTCTGTGACAGCTATTATGGTACACTTCAGTGTTTACTATGGAGGGTTAACGCCTTATACCCAGGGGGCAGTGCGAAATCCTGCAGTAGCTGCCGCACTCGCCATCATATCGGCCACCGTTGTCGGACTGGTGATTTATCTGACGCGGAAAAAAGAGGGAGAAACCTTAGCTTGAGCTGCTTTCGTCCACCCGTCATTTCAATTCAGCAACTTTTTGTTAATCAGTATTTTATTTCAAAAAAAAGTCTGCTGAAAAACATAAGTCAACCCCGAATTTGATTTTCCAATCGTTCTCCGGCATCGGAAATGCCTGCTACTTTGAGTGCTCAAAATTACTTCTGAACTGACACATGCGTAACGCAACAATATTATCATCGGGGTCCTATGCGCCCGAAAGAGTGGTTGAAAACCGGTGGTTCAACGAACAACTGGGAGAGGATGTGGATACTTGGCTCCGCGAGAATGTACAGATCTACAGGCGCCGCTGGTGTGCGCCTGATCAGAGTACCGCCGATCTGGTGGTGAAGGCGGCCGGGGCTGCCCTCGAAACTGCCGGACTAGCCCC
>JAJTFM010000223.1 GCA_021298575.1 Saprospiraceae bacterium
TGTTTCTGACTTGAATGCGTCTCCGAGGAAGGTATTGCGTACCGAAAACAGTGCAGAGTTTCTGTCCTGAAAACTGGCCGCCGACGGGAATGTAATACCACCATCCAGTCCCCCACCCTGCCGGGCAATAGTAACCAGTCCGAGATTCGCGCTGAAAGCAGTTTGCAGCTTTTTGTTCCAGCGGTGGTCGAGTCTGGCCGACAAGTAGTTGAAATTATTCTGTCCGGGGACCGTTTCATTGACGCCCAGCGCTGGCGAGGTAAGCAGATTATCCTTCAGATCGCGGGTGAATTCCGCGTTCAGGTAGTAAAAAGTCTTATCTTTCCGGATTGGTCCGCCCGCGCCGAAGCCGATTTGCTCGCGACGGAACCCGTCTTTGACCTGATTTCCCGACAGGTCGCGCTGAGCGTAAGGCGAGGGTGAATCAGTGATTGCACCCGGGCGCGTGACGAGGAATGCCTCTGCCGAATATTCGTTACTGCCTGATCGGGAAGAAATATTGATAACACCGTTACCAGTTTGGCCGTATTCGGCGGAAAAATTATTCGTAAGCGCTCTGATATCACGCACGAAGCCCACCGGAATATTGAATTTCATGCCACCGAGGAACTGTTCGTTGTTATCCATACCATCTATCATGTAATTGGTATAGAGCGAGTTGGCTCCGTTGATACCCACATTGGGAGCTTCCGGATAAAAACCGGTGGCCTGCACAATATTGGGCAGACGGTGCAGTGCACGGGTAACATCCCGGCCCTCCACCGGTAACTGAGCCAGTTCTTCCTGACGCAGAACCGAAGAAACTTCAGCATTTCGGGCATTAACCCGGGATGCTCCGCCGACCGTAAATTCGGGCAGCGTCAGATCCTTTTTTCTGAATACAGGCAGCGTTACAGAAGCACTAGTCTGGCTGAACAGCATGATCCCGGGAAGAACTGACGCGTAAAAAGAATCAGATTCTGCAACGGAAAGTTCGTAACTACCAGAAAGTGGCAGCCCGCGAAACACTGTTTTGCCCTGATTATCGCTGACTGACGTGAACTTGTAGCCAATCGAAGTATTGGTCAGTGTCACGTAAATACCAGATACAGGGTTTTTCACCGACGATTCATATACCAGTACGTCCATGTCCACCTGACCAGTTGTGGTGGTCAGGTGCAGAATAAACACTATAGGCAGGAGACACAGCCGGGCAACAGGATTGAGCATGGGTAAATTACAGGTTGACAGAACGCTATACAGAGATCTGCAAAGGTAATAACACCACGCATCATTCTTTACATCCGGGTTGCCTGAGCTATGAACCGTGGCAGTGCTTGAACTTCTTGCCGCTTCCGCACGGACAAGGTTCATTTCTTCCAACTACCTTCTCCTTGACAACTGGCTGAGCACGCTGCGCAGGTCCGTTACTGGCCGACATGGCGGCACGCTGAGCGGCCTCCTGCGTTTCTGTGCGCTGCTGCTGATTATTGGTACGCAAACGGTTGGCCTGAGCCTTTCTGAAAGCTTCGGCAGCTGCCTGCTGCTGCTGGGCACGCTGGGCGGCATCCTGATCCGGAAGCGTGAGCGATCCCTTCAGCAGGAACGATGTCACACTGACGTTGATATGGCCAATAAGTCCTTCAAAAAGGTTGTACGCCTCCACTTTATAGATTACCAGCGGATCTTTCTGCTCAAAACTGGCACCCTGCACCGACTCCTTCAGATCGTCCACGTTGCGGAGGTGTTCCTTCCAGGCATCATCAATAAGTGCCAGGGTAGCTACCTTCTCCACATCCCGCATGATAGTTTTGCCATCAGATTTGATAGCGTCTTCCATATCGGCACTCACGTTGAGGCCAAGCGAGCCATCAGTATATGGAACCACTATTCGTTTGTATCGATGCCCTTCGTTGGCATGAACATCCTTAATAACAGGGAGTAGTCGGTCGCCGACTTGCTTTGATTTGTGTTCGTACAAATCGAAGACCTGCTGCTGGAAAGTAGCCAGTACCGTTTTTTCGGGGGCTGATTTAAACCAGTTGGCATCTATTTCCGGGTCAACACCAATGAGGCGAATACTGTCGAGACGGAAGGACTCGAAGTCGCCGCTTTGGCGGTGTACCTGTACCAGCTCGGAGGCAATAGCGATAAATGCGTTATTGATATCCACAGCAAGGCGCTCGCCGAACAGCGCATTGCGACGTTTGCGGTAGATAGCTTCACGTTGAATATTCATCACGTCATCATACTCCAGCAGGCGCTTGCGGATACCAAAGTTGTTCTCTTCCACCTTTTTCTGGGCGCGTTCGATACTGTTTGTCACCATGGAGTGCTGAATCACGTCTCCGTCCTTGTGACCCAGTTTGTCCATCAGACCAGCTATTCGGTCGCTCTGGAAAAGGCGCATAAGTGAATCTTCGAGCGATACATAGAATTGCGAGGAGCCCGGATCGCCCTGGCGGCCCGCACGACCGCGAAGCTGCCTGTCCACACGACGGCTCTCGTGACGTTCTGTACCAATAATAGCCAGACCACCGGCATCTTTCACACCAGGCCCCAGTTTGATATCCGTACCACGACCCGCCATGTTGGTGGCGATAGTCACTTTGCTTGCCTGACCAGCTTCAGCCACGATTTCTGCCTCCCGCTGGTGCTGTTTGGCATTGAGCACGTTGTGATCAATACCGCGGAGCTTGAGTAGGCGCGAAAGCAATTCGGATATTTCGACAGAGGTGGTACCTACCAGTACCGGCCGACCGGCCTGAGTGAGCTGGATGATATCCTCAATAACGGCGTTATACTTTTCACGGGCAGTTTTATAAACCAGATCTTCGTGGTCAGTACGCACGATAGAGCGGTTAGTCGGAATTACCACCACGTCCAGTTTGTAGATATCCCAGAGCTCCTTGGCTTCAGTTTCGGCGGTACCCGTCATACCCGCCAGTTTGTGGTACATACGGAAATAGTTCTGAAGCGTTACCGTGGCATAGGTCTGGGTAATTTCACCCACTTTCACGTTTTCCTTTGCTTCAATGGCCTGGTGCAGTCCGTCGGAGTAGCGGCGGCCTTCCATAATACGGCCGGTCTGCTCGTCCACAATTTTCACCTCACCATCCATTACCACATATTCATTGTCTTTTTCAAAGAGCGAATATGCCTTCAAAAGCTGCTGAATAGCATGTACCCTGCGGCTTTTAACGCCGTAATCCTGTGAAAGACGCTCCTTGGCCGAAACCTTTTCATCGTGGCTCAGTTCGTTATCCGCACCAATACGTACAAGTTCGGAGCCGATATCGGGAAGTACGAAGAAGTTGGGGTCGTTATTGAAGGAGGAGAGATATTCAACACCTTTTTCTGTAAGTTCGACACTCCGGTTCTTCTCATCAATAGTGAAAAGCAGCTCGCGGTCGGCCTCCGGCATGCGCCTGGAATTTTCCTGCAGGTAAACATTCTCGGTTTTCTGAAGCAGTACCTTGATACCCTCCTCGCTGAGGAATTTGATCAGCGGACGCGACTTGGGAAGTGCGCGGTGCGCACGCAGGAGCGCGAGGCCACCACCACCCTCCTCCGGACTGGTATTGCCCTCGGCAATCATTTTTCTGGCATCGGCAAGGAATCGGGAGGCGATTTTGGTCTGTTCTTCGAGGAGTCTTCTGACTGTCGGATTCAGTTCCACATATTCCTGATCTTCAGCACCGCGGGTTACCGGGCCTGATATAATAAGTGGTGTACGGGCATCGTCAATAAGCACCGAGTCCACCTCGTCCACAATAGCATAATGGTGTTTGCGCTGAACAAGTTCTTCCACGGTAGTTACCATGTTGTCGCGCAGGTAATCGAAACCGAATTCGGAGTTGGTACCGAATGTGATATCACAGCGGTACGCCTCGATTCGCTCCCGGGAGTGTGGACGGTATTTGTCAATACAGTCAACAGTGAGCATCAGGAACTCGTAAAGAGGTCCCACCCATTCAGAGTCACGACGGGCGAGGTAATCGTTCACCGTTACCATGTGTACTCCCTCGCCAGCCAC
>JAJTFM010000224.1 GCA_021298575.1 Saprospiraceae bacterium
GGAGGAGGTCACTCGGCTTTAATCCTGGAGCAATTGAAGGGCAGCGGTCATTTGTACGCTTTTGATCAGGATGCAGATGCGTTGAGTAATACCGGTTCGTTCAATGATGCTCCGAATTTTACCATCATCCACGCTAATTTCAGGGAAATAAAGCGCATGCTGCGCGCAGAGGGTGTCAGGCCAGGCACTGTAAATGGTATTCTGGCCGACCTCGGGGTGAGCAGTCACCAGCTCGACAGTGCAGAGCGCGGTTTTTCCTACCGCTTTGATGCAGCGCTCGATATGCGCATGGATGTCAGGGAGGGAGAAACAGCAGCTGATATACTGAACAGCCGGAGTGCGCAGGAGTTGCAGCGAATATTCAGCGAGCTGGGTGAAGTGAGGAATTCAAAAACGCTGGCGGAGGCGGTAATCAGGCACCGGGAGGCGCAGCCGTTCAAAACCACCGGAGAGCTGGCCGCCCTTTGTGAAAAATATTTCATGGGCGACCGGATGCGATATATGTCGCAGGTATTTCAGGCGCTCCGGATGGAAGTGAACGACGAGCTGGGTGCACTGAAGAGTATGCTGGAGGGAGCTTATGAAATGCTGGCACCGGGAGGTCGCCTCGCTGTCATTACCTTCCACTCACTCGAAGACAGAATGGTGAAAAACTTTCTGAAATCGGGTAATGTGTCGGGCGAACTGGTGAAGGATTTCTACGGAAATATAGAACGTCCGTGGGAGTTACTCACCAAAAAGCCGGTTGAACCGGGCGGGGAAGAGCTGAAAAGAAATGCACGGGCCAGAAGTTCGAAGCTCCGTGTAGCAGTAAAACAATAATAAGCAGGAAATGGCCAATAAGATACTGAACGCACTGAATCTGAGCCAACACACCACGAATCTGGTGTTTGGCAATTTCCAGTTTCTGCTGTTTCTGGGCTTCCTGATTATTATCTATATCGCCAATGCTCACTACTCAGAGAAAGGGGTAAGGCGTATTCAATCGCTGCAGAAGCAAATGAAGGAGCTCAAGTGGGAGTACACCGCCATCAAAAGTGAAACGATGTACAAGTCCATGCAGAGCCAGATTGATGTAAGCCTTGAATCGGCGGGACTGGATCTGGCCCCGTCGGGAGTAAAGGTAATTGAAGTTAAACCTGATTAATCGTATGCTGAACATCAAAAATGAGGTACTTGTCCGTGCATACCTGGTCGCCTTCGGCCTGGTGGTGGTGACGTTTGCCATATTTCTGAGGTTGTTTCAGATCAGTGTACGGGATGCAGCCAAATGGGAGGCCAAGGCCGACAGTCTGTATGTCAAATGGATAGATGCCCCCTCTCAGCGGGGCAATATTCTGGCTGACGATGGCTCGCTCCTGGCTACCTCGCTGCCGTTCTTTGACATTCATTTCGATCCGAAAGCAGAGGGGCTTACCGACAGGATTTTCAACGATCAGGCGGTGGATAGTCTGGGCTGGCTGCTTTCAACTTATGTGGACCGGCAGAAGTCGCCGGGTGCCTATGCCAGCTGGCTCCGGGAACTGAGAACGCCCGATTCGAAGGCCCGCTATGTGCTCATCGCAAAAGAATTGCCGTATGCCAAGGCCATGCAGATCAAAAAATTTCCCATTTTCCGGGAGGGGCGCAAGGCAGGATTTATTCTCGAACAGACCAACCGGCGTGAACGGCCTTTCCGCCTGCTCGCGCAACGTACCATAGGCTACACGCGCGAAGGGGCCATGCCAGTCGGTCTGGAGGGCGCTTTTAATGGCGTACTGGAAGGAAAAGAAGGGAAACAGCTGGTTATCAGGGTCTCGGGAGATGTTTATCTGCCCGTCAGTGATCTGGCAGAAATTGAACCGGAGGCCGGCGATGATATCGTCACCACGCTGGATATCAATATTCAGGACGTGGCCGAAAACAGTCTGCTGAAAGCCTGTCAGACACATAACGCAGACCACGGCTGCGCTATTGTCATGGAGGTGAAAACAGGGAAAATCAGGGCTATTGCCAATATCGGCAGAACCGGTGAAGGATGGTGGGAGACGTATAATTATGCCGTGGGCGAGAAAGTGGAGCCGGGCTCGATGTTCAAACTGGCATCTTTCATGGCCATGATGGAGGAGGGAAAGTTGCCCGCACTTGATGCCAGCGTGCCGGTGTACCGGGGAAAGAAAAATTTCCACGGCGAGGAACTGGAAGATGCACACCAGCACGGTCTCGATTTCATGACGGTGAAACAGGTGTTTGCCCAGTCGAGCAACGTGGGTACGGCCACGCTTGTCGAGCAGGCGTTCGGGGCAAATCCCTCCGCTTTTTACGATCAACTCGTGAAATTCGGACTGGACAAAGTGACAGAGATAGAAATAGGCGGAGAAGAACCACCACTCATCAAGGATCCCCGCAAGGAGAAATGGTCGGGCACAACACTACCCTGGATGAGTATAGGCTATGAACTGCTCATCACGCCCCTGCAAATGCTCGCGTTTTATAACGCCGTAGCCAATAACGGACGCATGATGAAGCCCTGGCTGGTTCAGCGCACGGAGCGCTACGGTGAAGTGATCAAAGAGTTTCAACCCAAAGTAATAAGCCGAAGCATCGCATCTGAAACCACTATAAGGAAGGCAAAGGAACTGCTGAAGGAGGTGGTACAGTCCGGAACAGCATCAGGAATCAGATCCGAGCACTTTTCCATGGCCGGGAAAACAGGAACTACCCAGCTGAATTATCATCACTTTCAGACAAGTGACGGAATCGGACACCGGGCTGCTTTCTGCGGTTTTTTCCCCGCAGACAATCCTGTTTACTCCTGTATCGTGGTAATCAGCGAACCACAGCTTGGCGGTTATCACGGCGCCGAAGTGGCCGCTCCGGTTTTCAAGGCAATAGCCGAACGCTGTTATGCCATGAAAGCCGAACTGCAAACGCCGGTCAATGCCGGGAAACGCAAGAGTCTTCAGGCCTCACTGATGCCCAATGGCGATGCGGGAACCATAAACGACCTGAAAAAAGCACTCGAGTGGCTCGGATTGGATTATAAATACCCTGGTGAAAACAGCAGCGACTGGTCGGTGCTGATTGCAGCGAACGATTCCGTAAAACTGGAACGGCGCAGTATCAGTAACAACAGCGTACCGTCGGTAGCAGGAATGGGGCTGAAGGATGCCCTTTATCTGCTCGAAAACAGGAACTGCAAAGTCAAGGTGGTGGGTGTAGGCAAGGTGAGGCGTCAGAGTCTCGAACCGGGTACTGTTGCCCGGGGATCTACCTGCATTCTTTATCTGGAATAATCAAAACGTTTGTCAAAATGACGCTCAGCGAATTAATCAGACATGTGACGGTGGTGGCTCTTCAGGGCAACCCCGATGTCGAAATACAGCGAATCCGTTTCGATTCGCGCGCTGTGCAGCCCGGCGATGTGTTCGTGGCTGTTCGCGGCGTCTCGACCGACGGACATGAGTTCATTGAAAAGGCTGTCTCTAACGGTGCTTCCGCCATAGTGGCCGAGTCGCTCCCCAACGTACCACCGGGTGTCACCGCTGTATATGTAACCGACTCTGCCGAAACCCTCGGTATCATGGCTTCCGAATATTTCGGCAATCCATCTTCATCTCTGAATCTGATCGGGGTAACCGGCACAAACGGGAAAACAACCACGGTGACGCTGCTCTGGCAACTTTTTACCAGACTGGGTTTCAAATGTGGCCTTATCGGCACGGTTGAAAACAGAATTGGTTCGGAGGTGATACCAAGCACACACACCACGCCCGATGCAGTCAGGCTGCACGAATTGTTGCGGGAAATGGAAGATAACCAGTGCACGCATGTATTCATGGAGGTGAGCAGTCACGCCGTTCACCAGCGCAGAATTGCCGGGGCTGTTTTTACCGGAGCTGTGTTTACCAACCTGACTCACGATCACCTCGATTACCACGGCACTTTCGCCAACTACCGCGATGCCAAAAAGAAGTTCTTCGACGATCTGCCTGCCCCTGCGTTCGCGCTGACAAACGCCGAC
>JAJTFM010000035.1 GCA_021298575.1 Saprospiraceae bacterium
CGCGACTATTTCATAGCAAAAACACTCGTTGATACACTCGAAAAACTCGATATGAGTCTTCCAACCCCGGAAAAAGTATCCTGAACAAGCTCTTAGTACCGGTTCCTGCGGCCCCCGCCCGGATTCGGATAATACCTGGATGGCTCAAAATTGTTGCCAAATATCCTGTAACGAAGGAAAATATTCGCTCCGTAATTCGTCATACGAGTACTCCTGACCAGTTTGTCAGTCAGATCCACTTCATAGTAGCCCTCAATACCAACGCTCCAGCGATAGTACCAGTCGAGTGTCTTGGCAAAGGACACGTGAACGGCAAATAAATCGCCGCTGGGCCTGCCTACGGCCTTCTCCGGACCAAAAAACTGGGCAGCCAGATTGCGGGCTTCTTCGTCCCCAATGCTGTTGGATAATGTTTGCGCCCCGAACCCAAAGTCCTGAATCATATATTTATAACCACCCAGGAAGCTGAAATAAACAGAACTGTCAGCGAAATAAAAGTATCTCCCAAGTCCGGCCGTAACAGCATAGGCAGCTTTGGTGTATGCCGACGATGATGAAATAGCTTCTCCTTCCAGTATTACAGGCCAGTCACGGTAGGTTAATTGTCCCTTGAACCCTAACCGGGGTTGTCCAAACGACTCTCCAACTTCATAAGTGTTTTGAAACTGTCCCCAGGTGTAATCATCAGTTCCTCCATGCGAAAGTGCTACAAACTGGTATAAACTGTATAGTGGCGTGGTCTGAAAATCTGTTTTGTGCGCCAGGGTCGAATAGCCGCCATTCATACTCACATTAAAATTCAGGTACTTTAATTGTGCCGTTGCTGTCAGGGGAAAGCCAAGGACCAATACTCCAAGGGCGAGTAGGAAATGTTTCATAATACAAGGGAAAATGGGATGAAAAAATGAAAAATCACATGAAAAAAGTTTTCAATGCGATGAAAGTGAACGCAAAGAAAAAAAGAATTTTCAAATAAACAAATGATTGCAAATATTCTGCCAAATAATTTAACTAAACCGTTTTCTTGTAAAAGCCTGCCGCTTCCTCGTCAGATCAGCCGTTTACCCATGCTGCGAATCGCTCAACATCCCATGCATCTGACAGGTTGTAGCCGGACGCACTTGTTCTGCGCAGTGAACTCAGACAGGCTCCTGTATCCAGGGCCATACCCAGATCATTGGCCAGGGAGCGTATATAAACGCCCTTCCCGCAAACTGCTTCAAAGTCAGCGTGAAGCCCGTCCCGGTAATCCGGATGTAAATAAATGGAGGCGCCCTTTTTACTGATAATACTTGTTTCACGCTCATAATCAGCGCTTGCCACCGGTCTTAAGCTCCCCACACTGAAAGACTTTACAAATACTGGTCTCTCTGGCATGTCCACCTCCGCTCCGGTCCGGGCATCTTTATAAACTCTCCTGCCGTCAATTTTTATGGCCGAAAATACCGGAGGCGCCTGCATAATTTGTCCGGTGAACTGTTCCAGCGCACGCTGCAGCAACTCATCATTCAGGTGCGCCGTCGGGAATGTCTCACTCACCGGCTTCTCCAGATCAAATGAGGCAGTTGTAGCCCCGAAGGTAAAAGTGCCCGTATAGGTTTTTTCCATACCCTGCAGGCGCTCTATCTGTTTGGTAAACTCCCCCACACACAATACAAGCAGCCCTGTAGCCAGTGGGTCCAGGGTACCGGCATGCCCGACTTTTAATTTCATATATTTGATTCCCAGTCTGTTAGCTAATAAATAGCGTACCTTGTTGACTACATCGAACGACGTCCAGCCCAGGGGCTTGTCAATCAGTACAACAGCTCCCTTCGGAAAGGGATCAGGAAACGGCAGGGTGGGAGAGAAAAGCATTTTTTAAGGGTATGGGGTATGGGGTGTGGGGTGTGCCTGGGTGGGTGGTGTTCGGTGTTTTGTATTCGAAATTCCTGATTAGAGGAATGATGAACACCGAACACCGAACACCGAATGTAGAAGTATTGGTTATCTCTTTGGGTCACCCGGGCGCATGTGCGGGAAAGTATGCTGCAAACACACCCTTCACCCCATACCCTTCACCCTTTCTCAGGCATATTCTTCCATCGGCGGACAAGTACAAACCAGATTTCTGTCGCCGTAGGCCTGATCAATTCGGCCCACGGTAGCCCAGAACTTCCAGCCCTGACGCAGATAGGGTAGCGGGAAAGCTGCTTTCTCGCGCGTATACGGGTGCGACCAGTTGTCGGCAGTTGTCTCTTCTACCGTGTGAGGTGCGTTGTGAAGCACGTTGTCATCGTGTGAATAGTCTCCGCTGGCTATTTCATCCAGCTCCTTCCTGATCGAAAGCAGGGCATCGCAGAAGCGGTCAAGTTCGGCCTTGCTCTCGCTTTCTGTAGGCTCTATCATGACAGTACCTGCAACAGGGAACGAGAGGGTAGGGGCGTGGAATCCGTAGTCCATCAGGCGCTTTGCAATATCCTCGGCACCTGCGAGCGACTTGAACGGACGCATATCCACAATCATTTCGTGGGCACAACGGCCGTTTTCTCCGGTGTAAAGTATCTGATAGGCTCCTTCCAGACGCGCCTTCATGTAGTTGGCATTCAAAATGGCGTATTTCGTGGCATTGGTAACGCCCTCGGCACCCAGCATTTTGATGTAGGCATAAGAAATCAGCAGGATGCTGGCGCTTCCCCACGGTGCAGCGCTCACGGCAGTGGTACCCTGCTCACCCCCCATTTTCGCAAATACGTGGCCAGGCAGGTAAGGTGCCAGACTGTTGTTGCAGCAGATAGGACCCATGCCCGGACCACCGCCACCGTGCGGAATGGCAAATGTCTTGTGCAGATTCAGGTGACAAACATCAGCTCCGATGGCTGCCGGACTGGTAAGACCTACCTGTGCGTTCATATTGGCACCGTCCATGTAAACTTTGCCTCCATGCTGGTGAATAATATCACAGATTTCGTTGATGGAAGTCTCGAAAACTCCGTGTGTACTCGGATATGTTACCATCAAACAGGACAGACGGTCGGAGTACTGTTCTGCTTTCGCCTTGAGGTCGGCGACATCAATATTTCCGCGTTCATCGCAGGCCACTACCACCACTTCCATACCGGCCATTACAGCCGATGTAGGCCCGTATAACCATAAGCCCTGCATACTCACCCTGAGCTCCCGAATTGGGCTGGAGCGAGCACGCATCAAACCCGGTTACGTCGCAGAGATATTTCTCCAGTTCCGCAATGATTTGTGCATAGCCGCGCGCATACTCAGCCGGCATGAACGGGTGCATATTCGCCCACTCATCCCAGCTTACAGGCATCATCTCGGTGGCAGCATTCAGTTTCATCGTGCACGACCCCAGCGTTATCATGGAGTGCATGAGCGACAAATCCTTGTTCTCCAGGCGCTTTATGTAGCGCATCATGTCGCTCTCCGTATGATAAATATTGAACACCTGATGCGTCAGGTATGCACTGTCTCTGCGGAGTGACCCGGGGGCCAGACTACCGGATTTTTCCGGACCCGGTTGTACACCGAAAATACCCCCGATAGCCGCAAGATCGCGCTCCGTAACGGTTTCGTCGAAGGCAATCTGTATACCTGTATTGTCGTAGAAAAAGTTGTAGCCCGCTGCCTCGGCTTTTGAGCGTATGGTGGCCATTTTCTGGCTATCAGCTTCCACCCGGACAGTATCAAAAAAGCGGGTGTGGACTACATTGTAACCTCCGGCAGACAACATTTCGGCTGCTGCGCACGCGTACTCATGTACATGCGTGGCTATACCGCGGATGCCATCAGGACCGTGATAAACAGCATACATGGCAGCCATATTGGCCAGCAGTGCCTGAGCTGTGCAAATATTCGAAGTGGCCTTCTCTCTGCGGATGTGCTGTTCGCGGGTCTGAAGCGCCATGCGAAGTGCCCGGTGCCCGTGTTTGTCCACAGACACACCGATAATACGGCCCGGTATCTGTCTTTTGAAGTCTTCCGAACAGGCGAAATAGGCCGCGTGCGGACCACCATACCCTATCGGAACACCGAAGCGCTGGGTATTGCCCACCGCCACATCAGCTCCCCACTCCCCGGGTGGGGTAAGCAGTGCCAGCGACAGAATATCCGCTGCCACACAAACAAAAACTCCATTGGCTTTCGCCTTTTCAACGAACGGACGATAGTCGCTCACACAACCCTCCGAATCCGGATATTGAAGCAAAACGCCGAAGGTCTTGTCGGTAAACTGAGCCGTTTTCCAGTCCCCAACCACCAGTTTGATTCCGTGTGGAACCGCTCTGGTTCTCAAAATGTCTATGGTTTGAGGGAAAACCTTGTCGGATACAAAGAACTCATTGGCCTCTTCACCTGCTTTTGCGCGCTTGTTCTTCTCATGATAGAACATATTCATGGCCTCCGAAGCAGCAGTGCCTTCGTCCAGCAGACTGGCATTGGAAATAGGCAGTCCGGTCAGGTCAGTGACCATGGTCTGATAGTTGAGAAGGCTCTCCAGGCGCCCCTGCGCTATCTCTGCCTGATAGGGAGTGTACTGTGTGTACCAGCCCGGATTGTGGAAAATATTCCGCGCAATCACCGAGGGCGTGATGGTACCGTAGTAGCCCATGCCAATGAAGTTGCGCATGACTCGGTTATTCGCCGCAATTTCTTTCAAATGACCCAGGTACTCAAACTCACCCAGTACACCCTCAAAATCGGTGAAACTGAATGGTTTTTTGAGCCGGATAGAAGCGGGTACAGTCTGTTCAATCAATTCATCCAGGCTGCTCACGCCCAGATAGTCGAGCATTTCCTTGGTTTCACCCGGACTGGGTCCGATATGCCTGCGTTCAAAGCGATCAGGGTGCATATATTTGTGTGTTTAACTGAATGAAAAGGGTGGTGGATGCTGGTATCAGCATGAATTTTGCTGCGAAGGTAACGAAAGTTGATACTTCAGATTTCATAATACCGACGAGAGGTTATTTTTTTTCGCACTTTTGCAGTATGCGAACTTATCCGTCAAAATTATTGCTTTTCGGTGAACATATTCTGCTGCAGGGTGGCTCCGCTCTGGCAATCCCTCTGCACCGGTTTTCGGGGTTCTGGCAGCCCGAAGGAACACCCCTTCCCGCAGAAATCATGGCCAAATTGCGCCTTTTTGCAAATAGTACGCATCTCGACAGTATAGATCACCTCGATGCCGGCCGGTTCGCCTCTGAACTGGAACTAGGCTTGTCGTTACAATCAGATATTCCTGTTGGTTACGGCCTCGGCTCCTCGGGAGCGCTCTGTGCCGCTGTTTATGATCGCTATTGTACCACTAAAACAGATAATCTGTCTGAACTGAAACTGATTTTCTCCGGTATGGAGAGTTTTTTCCACGGCTCCAGTTCCGGTATTGACCCGCTCACCAGTTACCTCGACAAGCCATTATTGATCCGGAATAAAACGGATGTGTTCGCAGCTGAACAAAAAAACTGGAAGAAAAAACCGTACATGTTTCTGCTTGATACCGGACTGCCCCGACAAACGGGGCCGCTGGTCAACTGGTTCCTGGAGCAAAGCCGTCCCGGCGGCTCGCTGGAGCCTGTCCTCGGCCAGTATTTGCAGGCGCATGAACAAACGGTTCAGGCATGGCTCTCTGCGGAATATGATTCTTTTTTTGACAATCTGAATATTGTTTCCGGATTGCAGGTGGAGTATTTCACTCCGATGGTCCCCGTCAATACGCGGGAGCTCTGGGAGTATGGTCTCGACACCGGAAAATATACACTCAAGATATGCGGTGCGGGTGGCGGTGGCTTTATGCTTGGATTTTGTAATAATCCGGATGATATCGCTGAACTGAACAATCATTTCCGCCTGATTACCAACCTCTGACCTCATGTCCGCAAAGATTCCCCGCCCGGTTTTATGGATTCTCGGCTTTTTGCTTTTCCTGACCATATTTCGCGACTTGCTGGCGAACGGACGTCCGCTCTACTGTCGTATTGACGGAGTTGCCTGTTTCCCGGGACTCAGAAGTATCCTGATTAATCCGGACAGGCCTTTCAAAGAAAAACAGCTCAGGGATATTCAACTGATTCCCGACCAGTTCGAAGCCTGGAAAGATCCTGCCAATTTTGATGAGCCTCCCGTCTATGCTCCCATACCATTCTCTCCGGGTGAATTCTCTTCCAGAAACCAGTTGCGGTTCGGACATCCCGGGAAATCTCACCCCGGACTGCCTCCTGATAAATTCAGGCACTGGCTCGGAACGGATGCGGAAGGACGTGACATAGCAGCCACTGTCGTCAGTGGTGCAAGAATAGCACTTCTAACAGGCTCCCTGGCCATGGCCGCAGCGCTTTTTATTGGACTGCTACTCGGTACGCTTGCCGGTTTCTTCGGTGACGATGGTCTTTTTATCAGACGTGGTACCGTGCTGCTCACCCTGACAGGTCTGCCATTCGCCTGGTTTTATGCCATCACAGTGCGACAATGGGCAAGTACGGATTCGCCGGGTGGATTTTTCCCCGGGATAGCCATATTTTCTGCAATCATGATGCTGTTTTTCGTAGCTGGTAAAGGGTTATCCCGGTTGAAATGGTTCTCAAAGGATATGGCCCTGCCTGTTGATATATTGGTTATGCGCGCTGCCGAGGTGTTCTCTTCCATACCCCGTCTGATTGTTCTGGTGGTACTTGCCGTAGCACTTCGCGGAGTGGCTGACGGCTCGGTCTGGCTCATGACCGCCTTAATCGGTGTGTTCAGCTGGACTGGCGTGGCGAAGTTTGTACGCGCCGAACTCCTGCGCATACGCGCGCTCGACTACGTGACGGCTGCACGCGGTCTGGGCCTTTCCCCCAGCCGGATACTAATCAGACACGCCCTGCCCAATGCCATGCGACCTGTGTATATAGCCTTTGCTTTCGGAGCAGCAGGTGCTGTTTTGCTGGAAGCCTATCTGTCATTTCTCGGGTTCGGAGGAGCCGCGTTCAGAGGAATCTCGTGGGGCAGTCTGTTCATCAACGAAAACAGCGCCGCCAATCCGCTGGATACATGGTGGGTTACACTGTTCCCCGGACTGATGATATTCCTTGCAGTTTCGGCACTCAATGCACTGGGAGAAGCGCTGGGCGAGTAAATTCACTCGCCAGCCGCCGGAATTACCGGCAGTACCGGGTAGAAAACTATCTCGGTACGGCGATTCAGGGAACGACCTTCAGCCGTCTCGTTGGAGGCTACGGGATAAAATTCGCCTCGTCCCACAGCAGTAAGCTGATTGGCGGTTACGTTAAGCTCCCGGGTAAGAACCCGCACTATATTGGACGCTCTTTCAATACTCCAGTCCCACGTGTCTTTCAGTGTTTTTTCTTTGGGAGGAAGTACATTGTCCGTATGTGAAATGACACTGGCGTCAATACCCGGGAAGGCCGCCAGGTATTCGGAAACGATGGTGAGTACGGCACGCCCCGTTTCACTGACTACCACGCCGCCCTGATCGAAAATCAGTTTGTCGGGCAGTGTAAGTGTAATGGAATTAATGCTTTTGGAGAGTTTCACTGCATCCTTATATGACTGGAACGCCCTTTCAAGTGTAATACTGTGATCCCTGATAATCGCCTCCTGCTTGCTCTGAACCTGCCTGATTTGTTCAAGTTCACCTTTTTTCTGCTCGAGTATTTCAGTCACTTCAGACAGCTGCTTCGAGAGCATGGTATTTTCTGACGACAGCTTGCTTGAAGAGGCGCCCATTGACTGGGTACGGGCAATCAGCTCTGTCTGTAATTGTCTGATCTGTTCTTCCTGGTTACCAGTAGTTTTACTCAGGTCACCTATCTTTCTGATCAGGTCGCCAGCTTCTTTTTTACGGAAATTGAGTTCTTCCGTCAGTACTTTCTCCCGCGATTCGGCACCCGTTCTTGCAGCCAGTTCAGTACGGTATAATTTCTGCCTTACGCAGCCACCCGATGCAATGGTGGCTATCAGTACGATAAGTCCTATTTTTTTCATTTTATTTTTTCTGCCAACGTCGTGCAAATACACAGTTCTCAGAGAATGGTCATCTCATTCAGACTGCCAGTAGCTGCTGTCACAATTCTGCCTTTTTCATCGGTAGCCACACGGGCGCACTCCACCCCGGGGTCGTGTTCAAAGAAGACAAGATGCCCGGGCTTGACGGCATCCTGAAGCAGGCGGGCTTTCTCGCGCAGCGACATCAGGGGCCGAATGTCATAAGCCATGATATATGGCATACTGATATGCCACCGGGTGGGTATCGTATCTGCACTATATATTATGGTGTGGTTCCCGCTGCTGATGTACGGAACCATCATGGCTTCGGTATGTCCGTTTGTAAATCGTATCCTGATACCGGGTATAAACTCTACCCCCTGCTTTACAGGTATGAATCCCATCCGTCCTTCAGTGTGCAGGGGTTCAAAGTTCTCTTTAAGGAAGGAGGCCCTTTCCCGCTCGTTCGGATTCATTGCCCACCGGAAATGCCGCTCGTTCGTCCAGTAAGTCGCATTAGGGAAAGAGGGCTCATGGTTGCCGGTAATCTCGTTTCTCCATATCGCACCGCCGCAGTGGTCGAAATGCAGGTGGGTGAGCAATACATCGGTTACATCCTCCCTTTCAACTCCAAGTGCTTTCAGCGAACCGAAAAGAGTTTCTTCCCCGTAAGGCTCGAAGTGAGACCGGAATTTATCGTCCTGTTTGTTACCGATGCCAGTGTCAATCAGTACCGTTCTTTTTCCATCGCGAACGAGCAGCGCCCGCATGGCCAGCGGAATCATATTATTGGTGTCGGGCGGGCAAAGTTTCGACCACATACGGCGCGGTACCACACCAAACATGGCACCGCCGTCGAGTTTAAAAAAACCGGTCAGAATACTGTTTACAATCATACAGGTCAAATGTAAAGAGATTGACGGAATTGAATGTGATCCTGTTGCGTACTTTTGCAGCGCCCGGACACAACTGGTCACAAACCCCGGGTAATCACCGACAGTCACATGCACACCTATATAGATACGCACGCACACCTGTATTCTTCCAAATTCAGTGCCGACAGAAACGAGATGGTCGCAAGAGCCATCCATGCCGGCGTGAGCAAGATGTACCTGCCCAATATTGATGCAGAGTCCATCGAGGCCATGCTTGATCTGGAAGCTTCGTTCCCGGACAACTGCTTTGCCATGATGGGCCTGCACCCCTGTTCAGTACAGCCCGACACATATCAGCAGGAACTGGCACTCGTGGAAAAGTATCTCGGAGAAAGATCCTGGGCGGGAATCGGTGAAACCGGTATAGATCTGTACTGGGACAAATCCACACTGGAAATACAGAAGCTGGCATTCAGCCGGCAGATAGAATGGGCCAAGGATCTCCAGCGCCCAATTATCATTCACTCCCGCGAAAGTAACCGGGAGTGTATTGATCTGGTGAGGAGTGGTCAGGACGGACGGCTTCGCGGAATTTTCCACTGTTTCTCGGGAACCCTTGAGGAAGCCAGGGAAATGATTGATCTGGGCTTCATGCTCGGAATCGGTGGCACACTGACCTACCCAAAATCGGAGCTCCCTGCCGTGCTGAGAGAAATTCCGCTGGAGCATATCGTGCTTGAAACAGACGCTCCCTATCTCCCTCCCGTGCCATATCGCGGAAAAAGAAACGAAAGTGCATACATCCCGGTGATTGCCACCATGCTCTCGGAGGTCAAAGTGTTGCCATTGTCACAGATCGCGAAAACAACCACGGCCAATGCCGAGAGTATGTTTGTTTTAAAATCCGCTTAACTTTTCATTAGCATCTTTTCAGCAACCTGAAGGGCGCGTCAGACGTATTACAAGATTATCAGACACGTTTTGTCTGAAAAACTGTATCGTCATGAGATTAACAACACTACACATTTCCACCCTTTTAATCGGGTGCTGGTTCCTGCTCACCAATCACCGCGATCCGAACAACCCGCCCGTTGCCCGTACCGGCGCACCCGGAGAAACTACCTGCGGCGCTTCAGGCTGCCATACTGGCGGAGCCTTTACAGGAACAGTTGCCATAACAGGTATCCCTGACACGGTGACTGCCAATCAGTCTTACACCGTTACACTGACCAATACAAGTAATGCTGTCAGGGCCGGTTTCCAGTTAACCTGTCTCGACGGAGCCAATGCTTACTCCGGAACACTTACCAACGGAACAGGCACTTCAATCGGAACAAGCAACTCCACAGGTCGCAAATACATCAGGCAGTCGTCGCCCAAAACCATATCTGGTGGGAGTGCTGGCTGGACGTTCACCTGGAAGGCACCGGCAACAGCGGCAGAAGATAAATGTACGTTCTACTTTGCTTCGCTCTGCGCTAACGGAAACGGAAACAATAGTGGAGACAATGTACTGGTGGCAAACAGATCAGTTATACTAAAGGGCGTATCGTCAGCAAACGAACCGGATGAAACCTCCGTCAACTGGGTTGTCTTCAAAGCACTGCCAGTACGGCTGGATATCAGTCTGCTCGAGTCAGCCAGTGGCTATCTGGATATTTATGACCTGCAGGGCCGTATCGTACACACGAGTCAACTCAACGCTGTAAACCAAATCGCTACTGATATACTTGTCCCCGGAATATACATAGCCAGGGTACAGGCAGGGGGCAAAGTATTTGCCGCCCGATTCGTCCGGTAGAGTTACATAGCTGCCGTAAACACAAAAACTGATCCGCGCGGGGAAACCTGCGCGGATTTTTTTTAAATACTTTTATGAAAGCTGAAATTTTGGAACGATATTTGATAAGAACAAGTGTGGGTTAAAGGTTCATCACGGGAGAGATGACTCTGAATGTTAAGCGAACGAGATTTTTTTAAGAAAATCTTCGTTTTTGCTTTTCAGAAAACTATCCTTTTAGTACCTTTGCCGAGATGTGAAGCGAAAAAGGATTCAAAAATTGCTCGTTTTTCAATCAAAAACGATTCAATCTGTTGATTCTCAATCGTTTACGCATTATGCGTTTTCATGAAAGGTTTTTACTGTTTTACTGTTTAATACTTCTCGTTTGCATGAAAGTTTCTCTACGTTCGAAGCGTCGCGTCCAAAAACTTGGGCTAACACTGCTCACTGCTTTCGTCTTTTCTCTGTTAACCGTTAAATCATTTGCGGGTGACCCGGATCCTTCATCTCTTCTCAATCAGGGCAAGCGTTTCCTGTTGGTGGAGAATAAAGGGCAGGTTATTGACCAGTCCGGCCGCAGTCGTTCTGATGTAAAGTTCATTGGTAAAGCCGATGGTGTAAAAGCTGTCGTACTTTCCAACGGAATCAGCTATCAGTTCGAAAAGCATCCAGAAATTAAAAAGAAGTCCAACCCGAAGAGCATCAGCGGCAGGGAGGAGATTTCTGCAGATGGTGATATTGAGACCTATCGTCTTGATGTCCGTCTGGTAGGGTCGAATCCTTCTCCGACGATCAGGAAGGAGGAGAAAACTGATTATTTCGAGAACTATTATAATGTCCCGGGATACCCTGAAGGTATTCAGGGCGTTTCTGCGTTTGAGAAAGTCATCATGGAGAATGTATATCCCGGAATTGACTGGGCTATATATATTCGTGATGGCAAGCTGAAATATGACTTCATTGTGAAGCCGGGTGCGGATCCTTCGAAGATTGTGCTCGAGTATCAGGGCGCCGAGAAGTTGGCCCTGCAGAATGATGGAAGTATTCTGGCCACTTCCCCGATGGGTGAGGTGGAAGAGGCAAAGCCGGTATGCTTCTCTGGTAGAGAGGAGGTGGCATCCGCTTTCGTCCTGAACGGCAATCGCATTTCATTTGCAGTAAACGCATACGATAAATCCCAGCCACTGGTAATTGACCCCGCGCTTCTGTGGGCTACATATTATGGTGGCACAGATTATGATTACGCCTACTCAACTACTACAGACTTTTTCGGTAACGTCTACCTGGCGGGCTTCGCAAAGAGTTCTGGCCTGGCAACCTCGGGTGCGCACCAGACTACACTGAGCGGAACCCTGGGTGATGCCTTCCTTGCCAAGTACGACAATGCGGGCGTAATGCAGTGGGCTACCTATTATGGTGGCACCAATCTGGAGATTGGCTACTCTGTAGCTGTTACAGACGCTGGCGATGTTTACCTGACGGGTTTCACAAACAGTACAGCAGGGATAGCCTCTACGGGCGCCTACGATGTCACGTACGGCGGCGCGGGTCTTCGCGATGCCTTCCTGGCCAAATTCAACAGTTCAGGTGCGCGTCAGTGGGGTACGTATTATGGTGGCGCAGGCAACGACGAGGGTTACTCGCTCGGGCTCGCTTCCGATGGTTCTGTTTACCTCGCAGGTACAACAAGTTCGACTGCAGACATTGCTACAACGGGAACATATAACGGAGGTACTTCAGATGCATTTCTCGTCAAGTTCACTTCCGCCGGCACGCGTACATGGGGTATCTATTACGGTGGCGCAGGTGCAGACGAGTACAACGGCATGTCAATTGACCGTGTTGATAATAATAATGTGTATCTGTCCGGATGTACGAATAGTACATCGGGAATTGCTATGGGCGGTAGCCCTTGGCAGCCGACACTTGGCGGTGGCACAGATGCGTTTGTCGCCAAGTTTGATCCGACAGGTACGAATATGTGGGGCACCTATTTCGGTGGCACTGGCGATGATTGCGGTTTCGCAACGGCAATCGACAAGGCCGGTGACATATATATGGTAGGTCGCACAGCCAGTAATACAGGAATATCAACTACCAATGCCAGAGCCGGTCTTGAAGACGGCTTTATTGCCAAGTTTGTCAATACGGGTAACCGTACATGGGGTAGATATTTCGGTGGTCCCGCAAAAGATGAAGGTTACTTTGTCGCCGTTGACGGCACCAACGGGGTGTATGTATCCGGTTACACGGAGAGCTCAACGGGCATAAACAGCTCTGGAATCACAGGATTCACTGCCTATTCAGGCGCAGGTGATGCCATGGCTGCCAAGTTCGACAATGCGGGCACACCTGTCTGGAGTACTTACTACGGCGGTACTGGCGCAGATTATGGTTATGGTATCGCAGTCGACGGCAAAGGTGATGTGTACCTTGCTGGTCAATTGGCCAGCTCAATTACCATGACCGGTGGCGCCGACAATACATACGGCGGCGGCGGTGGAGATGCATTCCTTTCCAAAGTGGATGAATCTTCCTGCCCAATATTTACCGCTGCTCCAGCCAATGTAACCGTGACATCTGAAAGCACATGTACCAGTTGCATGTTGTCTGGTGGTGTAATAACTGCGCCCACGGGTACGCCGTGTCCTTATGGATCTACTTTGCAGTACGCTGTAAGTACTGATGGTGGTACGACCTATGGTACCTGGACCTCAACGGCACCCACTTACGACCAGACTAACGCCATATCTGTCAAGACAAGGTGTAACTGCGACTTTGACAATACATTGTCAAGTTCGGAGTCAACCCCTGTAGCGACGGTGCCTGGTGTTTGCACGCCTCCTACGCCTTCAGTTTCTGCTGCGGAGGGGTCTGGCAACGCCACCAATGACGGCATAATCTGCAGTGGGGACCAGGTCACGTTGAATGCTTCCGGCGGGGTGTCATATGCCTGGGATAATGGAAGCGCTGGACCTTCAATAATGGTTTCGCCAACGGCTACCACTACTTATACAGTAACGGCCACTGCTGCAAACGGATGTACAGCATCAGCTACTTCTACTGTGACAGTAAATCCACTGCCGACACCGATGATTACGGTGAATGAGATGTCAGGGAACACGCCCAATGATGGCAGTATCTGTAGCGGAGCCAGTTTCACACTGACGGCTTCTACTTCTCCTGCCTCATATGTCTGGAATACGACTCCCAATCAGACAACTCAGACAACTACGGCATTGACTCCAACTGTAACTACAACTTATTCGGTTACGGTGACTGATCCCAACAGTTGCGCATCCAGCACATCCACGACAGTTACGGTAAATGCATTGCCAACGCCGTCTATTGTTGTGACAGATATGTCTGGCAGCACTCCTAATGACGGTACTATTTGTTCAGGAGCCAGTGCTACCATGACAGCTTCTGGCGGAACTTCCTATTCCTGGAATACTGGCGAGGCTGTTGCAGCAATTACCAAGTCACCTATAACTACAACAAGTTACACAGTGACAGTAACCAATGCTGATGGTTGCACCGCTACTACTTCACAAACGATAACTGTCAAGGCGCTTCCTACGCCGTCCATCGCTGTGACGGATATGTCTGGAACTACCAATAATGATGGAATCATTTGTACAGGCGAAAGTGCTACGTTGACTGCCAGTGGTGGGACCTCCTTCAGTTGGAATACAACGCCTCCTCAGACTACAGCGGCAGTGACGGTATCGCCTATCGCGGATTCTACATATACAGTGACTGTAACAAATGCTGACGGATGTACTTCAACTACGTCTACGACAATCACGGTCAAGGCACTTCCTACGCCGTCCATAGTCGTGACAGATATGTCTGGATCTGCCAATAACGATGGTACAATTTGTACAGGTGCGAGTGCTACGCTGACTGCTAGCGGTGGAACATCGTACAGCTGGAGCACTTCACCACCACAAACAACTGCTGCTATTGTTGTTTCGCCAATCGTAAATACCACTTACACGGTTACAGTGACCAATGCTGACGGATGTACGGCTACTTCAACCCAGACAATTACTGTTAAACCGCTTCCAACCCCGATGATTACTGTCGCGGAGACTTCAGGAAACACTGCTGATGACGGCACTATTTGTACAGGAGACAGCGCTACGCTGACAGCTAGCGGAGGCGCTATGACGGATACGTATTCCTGGAGCACTACTCCGTCCCAGACAACTGCCGCTATCACAGTTTCGCCTATTTTGAATACCACGTACACGGTGACAATAACGAATGCAGACGGATGTACGGCTACCTCCTCTTCAACGATTACTGTCAAGGCGCTTCCAACTCCGATGATTACTGTCGCGGAGACTTCAGGAAGCACCCCTAACGATGGTACAATTTGTACAGGTGCCAGTGCTACACTGACAGCCAGTGGCGGAGCTATGACCGACACATACAAATGGAATACCACGCCGCAGGAGATCACGGCTGCTATTACAGTCTCACCGATTGCAGATGCTACCTATACGGTGACTATAACCAATGCAGATGGATGTACGGCTACCGCCTCCCAGACAATTACTGTCAAGGCGCTTCCAACAGCTTCTATTTCAGTTGCGGAAACTTCCGGTTCTACGAATAACGATGGTACAATTTGTACAGGTGCCAGTGCTACACTGACCGCCAGCGGCGGCGCTATGACTGATACGTATGCCTGGAACACTACGCCACCTCAGACAACTGCTGCTATTACTGTTTCACCTGTTGTGAATACTACATATACGGTGACTATAACGAATGCAGACGGTTGTACGGCTACTACTTCACAAACGATAACAGTAAAGGCTCTGCCTACACCGTCCATCGCTGTGACAGAGACTTCGGGCAACACAAATGATGATGGTACAATTTGCTCCGGTGCCAGTGCCACCATGACCGCCTCCGGCGGAACTGGTTATGCATGGAGCTCCGGCGAATCTGTCGCTGCAATCACCAAGTCGCCGATTACGACCACCACATACACGGTAACCGTTACAAATGCAGACGGGTGTTCTTCCACTACAGCCACTACCATCACGGTGAATCCACTGCCAATGCCGATGATTACTATCACAGAGACTTCAGGTCTCACTAGTAATGATGGCACAATCTGCAACGGAGCCAGTGTGACGCTGACCTCGTCTTCAGCATCTTCATATGTCTGGAGTACTACTCCGTCGCAGACATCCATGGCTGTTTCTGTCAGCCCGACCGCAACAACGACGTATACAGTTACTGTTACGGATGCCAATAACTGCCAATCCAATACATCAACAACTATCACGGTCAAGGCACTGCCCACGGCATCCATCACTGTGGCAGAAACGTCAGGAACAACAAATGACGATGGAACAATATGTACAGGTGCCAGCGCTACCCTGACAGCTACTGAGGCTGGACCGGGTGGAAGTTACGCCTGGAGCAGCGTCCTGGGCTCCAATGCTACGGGCTCAGTTTCTCCGATTGTTACCACAACATATACAGTTACGGTGACCAATGCAGATGGATGTACTGCCACGGCATCAACCACCATCACTGTCAAACCGCTGCCAATTCCTGCAATAACGGTTGCTGAAACTTCCGGCACGGCAAATAACGACGGCACAATTTGCAACGGTGCCAGTGTAACCCTGACAGCTACGGGTGGTGGCACCTATAACTGGAGCAGCGACCTGAGCACCAATGCCTCGGGTTCAGTTTCTCCGACAATGACCACAACATACACGGTTACTGTAACCAGTGCTGATGGATGTACGGCTACGGCTTCTACAACAATCACTGTCAATAACCTGCCCACTGCTGTTATCACCGAGACTGACATGTCCGGAGGTGCCAACGATGACGGGATAATCTGCGGTGGTGGAACAGCTACTCTGACCGCTTCAGGCGGCACTTCTTATCTGTGGAATGACGGCACAGCTACTGCGGTGAACAGTGTCTCCCCGCTGGTTGAAACGACGTACACAGTTACGGTAACTGATGCCAATGGATGCGACGATACAGAGTCTTATACTGTGTCTGTTTCTGCTGATGGTACTATTTCGCTGGATTGTGTTACTCCAACAACTGTCGTAAATGAATCATTCGATACATATACGTCCGGCAGTCCGCTGAACAGTGAAGCAAACTGGGATGATATCGGAATGAATCCTTCACCATTGATTTCAGGTGCGCGATTCAATTCAGCTCCTAATGCTGCAATTTTTGGAGCGACACAGGCAACTACGTCAACTCCTTTGGCCAGTGTCACCACAGGCGTGGTTGTTGCATCTGCCTATATGCGTCCCGACCGTCTGTGCTCAGGCGTGTTTACACTGCTTGATGACACGAACACCGCTATACTGAGTGTCAAAGCGAATGCGGTGACTACTGACTCAACATGGTCCTTGCTGGATAACACATTTACTCCTGTAGCGGCGGCAGGTTATACGCCTGATACATGGTACAAAATCGAGTATGTGCTTGACCTTGACAATGACAGTTATGTTGTCAGAGTCAATGGGGTGACATTCGCGTCTGCTACCGGACTCACTCAGAACTTCGGAGGTGTATCATTCGCCAACGAAACTATGACAACGAGCAGTTGCTACGTAGATGATGTCTCTGTGGTCGGCTCAGTAAGTACTGGTTGTGATAACCAGACGGTGTGTCTGAACACCGCCATCACTACAATAACATATACAACTACAGAAGCTACAGGTGCTACTGTTACAGGCCTTCCTGCTGGCGTAACTGGCTCGTGGGCTTCGAATACAGTAACCATCTCTGGCACACCTACGGCCACAGGCACATTCACATATACAGTAACACTGACAGGTGATTGCGCAGGTGCCACTACTTCGGGAACAATTATCGTGAACCCGCTGCCGCTTGCTCCGAACATCCTCATTGCCGAGACTTCAGGTCTTGCAGACGACGATGGTATTACATGTGAAGGCGACATGGTTACACTCACCGCAGTGAATCCTGCTGGTGTTACCAATGATTTCACCGGAAACTATATATTCCCTAATTGGGATGATTCTGCCAATATGAATGGTACAATCGGATTCCCTGGCGGAATAACAGGCTTCAATGGATTTTACGATCCTACCCAGTGGAATTCAACGCCACTGACCGGTTCGATCACACATACCAATACGACACTCACACTGGTATCCGGTGATTCCGGATCGCCAGATGAAACTACCAGTTGCATCACTCCGATTGCGGATGTACTGCTCTCGTTTGACTGGAGCTATACAACAGCTGACTCAGACGCCGAGTACGATCAGCTTTGGTACTCTGTTGATGTAGATACTACTCGTTTGGCTGACGGCCCAGGCAATGCACTCAGGGCGGGTACTGTGTCTGTTCCTGTACAGGCAGGACAGCAGTTCTGCTTTGTTCAGCAAACTGAAGGCACTGCCTTAAGCGGCTCTGCTACAACAGTCATTACAATGTTCGAGGCAGTATCTTCCAATACTGTGTCACTGACATCGGCTAACACGGCCATGCCAATTGGCTCGGGTGGAGCGCCTGAAGAGACAGTGTATTGCATTACGCCAACTACAGATGTTAATCTTGAGTTCGACTGGAGCTACGTAACAACAGAAACAGTGACTATCCACGATCCGCTCTTCTATTCTGTTGGAGGTGTTCAGACTCAGCTCAGTGTTGATGGCCCCGTTACAACGCAGATGGGTTCGGTTTCCGTGCTGGTTCCTGCTACAACACAATTCTGCTTTGTACAAAGCACGACCGACAACGATAATGGTTCGGCTACTACTACGATCACCAATTTCTCTGCTACAGCAGGTTACCCAACCGTACTGTGGAGTACTGGTGACATGACGTCTGCTATCAGTGTTTCACCGACAACAACAACTTCATACACGGTAACTGTTACCGATGCCAATAGTTGTACTAATACAAGTTCGGTTACAATTACTGTAAATACGCCACCGACCGTATCAGTTGATGTGACGGAGATGTCTGGAACAACACCCGATGACGGAAATATCTGTAATGGTGATCCCGTTACCATGACGACCAACATATCAGCTGGAAGTGGCCCTTACACTTATGAGTGGAGTACCACCGTTGATATGGGTGCTTCCATCATGTACTCACCGACTACTACTACTACATACACGGTAACTGTAACTGACGCCAACGGCTGTACTGCTTCGGCATCAACTACAATTACTGTAAATACGCCACCGACGGCTTCCATCGCCGCTACGGAAATATCAGGCACAACCAATGACGACGGAACTACTTGTGCGGGTGACGATGTTCTGCTTACGGCTTCTGACAACACCATGTCAGGCCCGACCGGCACAGCGCCTTACACTTATCTGTGGTCAACCATGGCCACTACGGATACTATCCAGGTGAGTCCCGTATCTACTACATCATACACTGTAACGGTGACTGACGCCAATGGTTGTACGTCAACGGCATCCAGAACTATCACGGTCAATGGACTGCCTACGCCAGAGATACTGGTAACCGAGACATCCGGTGTGAAAGATAATGATGACGTGGTTTGTGTGGGTGACCCTGCTACACTTATGGTAGATTCCATGTACGTAGGTTATGTCTGGAATACAACTCCCAATGAGTTTACCCAGACAATAACAGTATTCCCGGTTGCCACCACTGTTTACGAAGTTACTGTAACAGATGGTAATAACTGTCAGAACACAGACTCTGCTACGATTATTGTAGAGCCGCTGTTCCTGAACTGCCCTGATGACGTTACTGTAAACAATGATGTTGACAAGTGTGGTGCGGTAGTGTTCTACCCGGCTCCTGTGCTGAGTGGCTACTGCGGATACTACTATCTGCGTCAAAATACCAATGTAGGTCCGGCTGTAGGTTCGCTGCTTCCTGTCGGAACAAGCATACAGCGCTGGGTAGCATTCGATTCGCACGGAAATCCGATTGACAGTTGTGAGTTTACAATTACAGTAGCGGACATGCAGGCGCCAAGGGCAGTTTGCAAGAACGCTGTAGTAACGCTGGATGCAACAGGCAACGCGTCAATTACGGCAACTAGCCTTAATGGTGGTTCATACGATAATTGCCCTGGAGTACTCACGTATTCGGCTTCACAGACGGCATTCACTTGTGCTGATGTGCCATTTGTAGAGGTCACACTCACAGTGACTGATGCTGGTGGTA
>JAJTFM010000225.1 GCA_021298575.1 Saprospiraceae bacterium
TCTCTGCCGGTGGCAAAAACAGGCTGATTTTTTGTCAGTTTTTGCATTTTTGAAGGCGCATAGCCGGAGCTACGTAACTGAAAAAAGGTGAAAAATGAGACGTTTTTGACTCGGCGAGAGAATCCTGAACAAGCTCTAATGGCAGGTTGAAACAGAATTGCCTACCATTTTATCCGCTCCTCTCCGCAATATATATTGAAGCCGGTCTCTTTCACAAATCCGCAGACGGTGATACCGTATGCCTCTGCCAGTTCGAGGGCTGCGCTGCTCGGCGCTCCCAGCGAACACACAATCTGTACACAGGCAGCCAGCGATTTTTGAACGAGCTCGTAACCAAGCCGACCACTGAAAACAACCAGGTACCCCGAAAGCGGAAGTCGCCCCGAACGAAGCATGGTTCCCGTCAGTTTGTCCATGGCATTATGACGACCCACGTCCTCACATCGAATGAGTACTTCGCCGTTTGTATCAACCAGTGCCACCGCATGTGCTCCACCGGTCGCGCCAAATAACCCCTGGCCCGATCGCAGTGTAGCCGGCAAACGACAGACGAGTGATGCGGGAACCAGCATGTTCCGCGGGATGACATTCGGCAATTCGCCCCGGTCTTTGAACCGGCCGCACCAGCCACAAGCCGAGCTGATCGGAAACCGGCGCAGATGTGATGCTTCATCATATACTGTGCCGGGCGACAGCTCGGCTATTATCATGTCGGTATGATCGCCGTAGCGTATGCCCGACAAGTCGGTAGCACTGCCAATTATTCCTTCCGAATACAGCCATCCCGCTACCAGATTGAAGTCGTCGCCGGGTGTGCGCATGGTAGAGGCGATGTTGCTGTGTGTCCGCGCACCCGCGCGCCCGTGCCCGATGACAATCTCCAGCGGTGTTTCTGCCACAACGACATCAGTCATTGCCTGCCTGCCTGTCCCCGGATTGTAGCGGATAATCTCTTTCCGGACGATTCCTGTTTCCGGTTTGTCCATAATTCATCTATTTTTGCGGCTCAATTAAAGCTGTGATGCACGAAACTCACTTTGAAAAAGGCCCCAGGGCCATTGCATTCCATTCAGCACCGCAACCCTCGTTTAACAAGAATTTTGATCTGCTCATCCGGCAAATGCACCAGTACAAGGCATCCGGCTATGAGACGTATATATGTTCCGATAACCCGAAGCAATTTGACCGCCTCACGGCCATCTTCAGGGAACTGAATGCCAAGGTAGAGTTTTTGCCGGTACAAATGGCCATCCACGAGGGCTTTGTTGACGATGACCTCAAGATCGCTGTTCTCACAGATCACCAGATTTTTCAGCGATATCACCAGTACAAAATAAAGCAGGGTTTTTCCAGAGAACAGGCCCTCAACACCCGGTTGCTCCGCGAACTCTCTCCCGGCGATTTTGTGACGCATATTGACCACGGCATCGGCAAGTTTGCAGGCCTGCAGAAGATTGAAATCGGCGGACAAATGCAGGAGGCGGTCAGGCTCATCTACAAAAACAATGATATTCTGTACGTCAGTATCCACTCGCTGCACAAGATAGCCAAGTACGTCGGACAGGAAGGAACTCCCCCGCAGTTGTCCAAGATTGGCTCTGATGCCTGGAAACAGCTCAAAAACCGCACGAAAAAGAAAATCAAGGATATCGCTGCGGAACTGATCAAGCTGTATGCCAAGCGCCGTACGGCTCCCGGCCACGCATTTCCCATTGACGGCTATCTTCAGAACGAACTGGAAGCAAGTTTTATTTATGAAGACACGCCCGACCAGTCCAAAGCCACCGCCGATGTAAAAGCGGACATGGAAAAGGACTATCCCATGGATCGCCTGATTTGCGGTGATGTGGGCTTTGGGAAAACGGAAGTAGCCATCCGGGCGGCATTCAAGGCAGCCTGCGACGGCAAACAGGTGGCTATACTGGTGCCTACCACGATTCTCGCCCTGCAGCACGCCCGCACCTTTTCCGAAAGATTGTCGGAGTTCCCGATAACTGTGGATTGGAGTTCCCGATAACTGTGGATTATGTCAATCGCTTCAGAACAGGAAAAGAGAAGAAAGAGGTACTCGAAAGGCTCAAGGCCGGAAAAGTGGACATTATTATAGGTACACATGCACTCCTGAGCAAGGATGTGCAGTTCAAAGACCTCGGGCTGCTCATAGTGGATGAAGAACAAAAGTTCGGAGTGGCCAGCAAGGAGAAGCTCCGCTCTATAAAGGTAAATGTGGATACGCTGACGCTCACCGCCACGCCCATTCCCCGCACCCTGCAGTTCTCACTCATGGCCGCCCGCGACCTCTCTGTTATCAGAACACCACCGCCCAACAGACAGCCAATTCAAACGGAAGTAAGGGTATTTAATGAAGATCTCATACGAGATGCCATCATGACCGAATTTAACCGGGGTGGACAGGTGTTCTTTGTTCACAACCGCGTGCTCGATCTACCGGGAATAGTGGAGGCTATTAAAAGGATTTGTCCGGAAACTGACGTGGCCATGGCACACGGCCAGATGGATCCCGAGCACCTGGAACAGGTACTGGTGGACTTCATTGACAGAAAGTTCGATGTACTGGCGTGTACCAATATCATCGAGACCGGACTTGATATACCGAATGCCAATACAATTATTATCAACCGGGCCGACATGTTTGGTTTGAGCGACCTGCACCAGCTACGGGGCAGGGTGGGGCGCTCCAACCAGAAAGCCTACTGTTATCTTTTCGCGCCGCCACTGTCGGTTCTTACACCGGAGGCTCGCAAACGCCTCAAAACAATCGAGGAGTTCAGTGATCTTGGTTCCGGTTTTTCGGTAGCCATGCGCGACCTCGATATTCGCGGCGCCGGCAACCTGCTTGGTGGTGAACAGTCGGGCTTCATCGCCGATATAGGCTTCGAGACATATCAGAAAATTCTGGATGAAGCCATTCAGGAGTTGAAGGAGACAGACTTTAAAGACCTTTTCAAGGAGGAACTGGCTCAGCGCGGCTCTTATGTCCGCGATGTGACCATTGAAACCGACGTGGAAATGCTGATCCCGGATGAATATGTCAGCAATACTCAGGAGCGACTGAATTTATATACCGAACTGAACAATATCCGCGACGAAGAGGGTATTGCAGCTTACGCCAAACGCCTTGAGGACAGGTTTGGAAAGATGCCCAGACAGGTGGGTTCACTGTTTGACGGACTGCGCCTGCAGTGGTTGTGCAAGAAAATCGGTTTTGAAAGACTTATTCTGAAAGGCGGCAAATTGCGTTGCTATTTCATCAGTGACCCGCAGTCGTCATTTTTTGAAACGGCACAATTTCAGTTGTTGCTTGCTTTCCTGCAGAAACACGGCCGCGTGATGGGATTATCACTCAAACAGACCAACAAGGAACTGATTCTGGTACAGGATGAACTTCGCGGAGGTTTGCCGGCGGTCAAGCGACTGCTTGAACAACTCGGGGAGGTATTAACTAGTGGAGCTGCGTAGAATGGAGTCATTCCAGGTCGTCTTTGTTCACACCCTCGGGGTAGCCCAGTTTTTCATAAATCACTTTTTGCCAGGCGGGCGTTATGGAGCCACCCGGTAAAGTAATACCATGTTGCTCGAGTTTTGACTTGAACGTCTTCGGTGATCTCCAGCCGAACTCTTCAGCCATCTGATATCTTGTCTTGATTTTACCAGTATTTATTTTGAGAAATCGTTTTTTTGGAAGCGAAACATACAAAAGGAGGAGATTGGTATTTCGCAGGCACCAGTCCCCTCCATGCGCTCATAACGATTACTGAATGGTCACACTGTTAGCCTTAATCAGCAGGGATCCACCGATTAGCTCTAAATTGGCGGAATCGTCATCAAGTGGATTGCTCGCCGGGTTTTCAAATGAAACCAACCAGTATTTTGAAGTAGAACCATTAACTTGTACGGTGCCTGTATTGTTATCAGAATATGTTGAGGCAGATACCTCTTCAATAGGAGCTACTACATAGAATGATTGTTGGTCGGTATCAAGACTTGTTTCCTGGCTTTTGGAAATGGTGGCATTGCCATTGGTGTCAAAAACCAAAGTCAGCACAGAAGTGTTGCCTGCTGGACTCAATGACCGATATACATACGGGGTGCCAGGTTGAAAATAAACCTGGGAAAAAGCGGATTGCATGAATACAATACATGCAAACAAATGGAGGATGATCTTTCTTGACATAAATATTTTATTTGAGGGATTGGGCTGATGTTAACGCATTACAGCTTGCGCCTTACTTCTTTTGTGGTGGTTTCAGGTTATGCCCACTCCGGTGCAATATTTTCCCGGTAAAGACAATGCCGGAAAAATATAAAACCGAAGCACAAAGGTATTGGCTAATTTAATGCATATTTTGGTAAAAACAGGTAAAAAATTGGAGTAGATCGCCAGTATTTTTCAGACACAACCTGGTCAACGGCTTCCTGCCACTTCAAAAAGCCGGGTACAAATCAGGCGTTCTGTTAGCAGCAGTGTAAATCTCTAAATACAGTCTATTATTTTAATATGTATCTTGCCCCAAAATTTGCATTTGCTCTATGAATATTTTGTCAAATCTTGTATGTCTGCCTGATGGCAGTGTAACCAGGCTCAGTCTATCTCCACGGCAATCAGTCCGTTTCCTGCTGCTGTCATTGTTCCTGTGTGTTTCAGTCTGGAATGCCAGTAGCCAACAACTGGTATCTGTAACCTATCTGGGTGCAAAAACGCAGGCTCAAATCCTGAGTCAATTTAACAATCTGCCATTTATCCAGTACGGGGCAAAATATTACCGTATCGCCTATACCACGCATGATGTGCACGGGGTGCAGGATACAGCTACCGGACTGATTGCTGTTCCGGACAACCCCAACCGGAAATATCCCCGGCTGGTATATCAGCACGGTACAGCGGGCTCAAGAACCGGAGTGCCCTCACTGAATTACGACGGAGGAGAGGGGCAGGTCGGTTTGCTGTTTGCCAGTCTGGGTTATGTAGCTTTCCTCCCCGATTATCTCGGTCTCGGGCTCACATCCAGAGGATTTCACCCGTACGTGCACGCCGCCAGTGAGGCCTGGGCAGCACTGGACATGCTTCGCGCAGGGGAGCAGTTTTGTCAACAACTACAGGTCTCCGTAAATGCACAGTTGTTTATTACCGGCTATTCGCAGGGTGGACACGGTGCCATGGCGCTTCACAGAGCCATAGAAAAAGATCCGTCAAATGAATTTATGGTGACGGCTGCGGCACCGCTTTCAGGTCCGTACAGTATTTCGGGCGTTATGCGCGATCTGATTCTGACCGATACGGTGTACTACTATCCGGCATACATTCCCAATACGGCGCTTTCCTATCAGACAGCATACGGAAATCTTTTCACACAGGTGAACGAGATGTTCAAAGAGCCGTACGCAGCATTGATACAGTCATTCTATGACGGTAGTATCACCCTGTCCGATCTGAATGACGATCTGATAGATGCACTGATTGCGAATGAGGGCGCCAGTCGGCCCTATCGCATGATGCAGCCGGACTATGTGAATGCCGTGCTTGCCAATCCGCAGCATCCGGTCAATCTGGCGCTCGCCGACAACGATACCTATAAGGACTGGCTGCCGGAAGCACCCATGCGTATATTATATTGTATGGCGGATGATCAGGTGCCCTTCAGGAACAGCATTGTGGCCAGGGATGCACTTACAGCCATCGGGGCGCCGGATTTTCAGGCGCAGGATGTGTTGCCCACGGGCGACCATGGCGACTGCTATGTGCCTGCCATGACGGGTACACTCTTCTTTTTCCTGGGTTTCCAGCAGATTGGCACTGTTGATACAGAGGAGGAAGTGCTGACAGAATCGCTGGAGGTGTCGCCCAGTCCGGCCACGGCGGCGGTAACAATTGAAATACCGGCTCGCGGCATCCTGCGAGTGGTAGATAT
>JAJTFM010000226.1 GCA_021298575.1 Saprospiraceae bacterium
ATCTCTGCATTGACGATGCTGTTTGTCAGCGCCCTGGTGAGTGGCCGTAATCCGAACCTTGCTGTTGAATCATGGCGAAAAATTTGTAAATTTGCAGTAAATAAGCACTTGACCTGCGTCGAAATAGATTTCATTCATACAACGGCGCTGTATTTGAGAACAATTTCACCTGAATTCAATCACCTGATTTTTGAACCCATGGTAAACGAAAACGAAGTACTGTTAAAAGACCACCTCAAGGAGATCTTCACCGCCGAGAATTTCGGGCGGATGCTCGAGCGCATTGACAATATGGACGAGATTATGGCGAAAGGCATGGAGAAAGGCATGGAGAAAGGTGTTGCTCTGGGCATAGAGAAGGCCCGTGCACTTACTATCGGCACCTTTCTGCTCAAAATGCCTGATCTGCCAGACGGAGAAGTCGCCAGTCTGTTCGATGTAACGGTTGATTATATTAAAGAGCTTCGGGAGAAGATGAAGGCCGGGTGAGACGCCTCCTTTGTTGGAATGACTTGACATGGTTTTACAGAGCAGGACGTATATAACCGCATCCCAACCTCTTTTTTTCCAGTGTCTGTTTGGGGCAAAGGTCTTCTTACCGAAAGTATGGGGCTAGAAGCCGGTTGAGTTCGTAACAGGTACTGGAGAACAGGATACATACTGGACCTTCTTGTCCAGTCCCTTTTCCAGTTCTTTCCGTACCCAATCGGCTGGATTCTCCAGTCGCCACGACAGGTCATCGAGTTTACCTACCCATTTTTCCTTGTCTTTCACCAGCGCGAGTATCATACGGGCACCGGAAGCGTTCTGTTCCAGTTCATCCGGCCACGTGTCTAACACAAAAAAAGCCCGACCCCCTGATACAGGAAGCCGGGCTTTTATATCCGGTGTGACCCGATTAACGTATCATCACCTTGGCAGTTCCTTTCTGCTTCGTGCTCTCCATCTGCAGGATATACATGCCGGAAGGAAGATTGCGCGCATCGAATGTCAGGATCTGACCGTTCGAAACACCCTGTACCTGACGGGATATTACCTGACGGCCATCTGTGGAGGTCAGTGTAAATACCACATCGCCCGGAATATCGTCAGTCATGGTTACCGTGAAGAACTCGCTGGCCGGGTTAGGCTGTACATACAGCGGATTTTCACTTAAAACAACCTCGTCAGTTCCAACGGTAGCCGGATTCACAATTACCCCGCGTGCTTTGGCAATAGCACAGTGCTGCTCTGAGCCTGAGCTTACACAAGCCTCGGTGTTGTAGTTGAACATATCCATGAATTCAACGGCATCAACCCACCAGCCGCCGTTTGCCGGACCGGTATTGTCATCAGTACCAAAACGGAAACGGAAGGAGATGGTTTTTCCGGCATACTCGCTCATGTCAAAGTAAGAACGCACCCAGTCGCCTGAAGCGCCGGAGAATCCGTAGTGGTTGGGCAGGGCAAAAGTGCCGTATGCCACTCGACCTGTGTATCCATCTCTGAATGTAACGTCGGATGTAACGCGCTTCCAGACCGGATTCGGCGCATTGTCGTCGCGGAATTCAACAAATCCAGCATCAGCACTCGGTTCTGTATTGAATTTGTGCCAGAAACGAAGTACAGGCTGTGTACCGGAAATCGTTACCTGCTGGGCCGACTCCAGCGCAAAATCAGTCGCCAGGGTGGTTGATTCATTGGCAAAGAAAGCAGCATCACCCACCTTAGCATTGTCTGTCTGAAGGTAGAATAGCTCCACGTTCACCGGATCAAGGCTAAGGGAGAAAAAGTTGTCTTCCGTTTCAACCGGATCGTAGAAGTATGGGGATGAGGCCAGGTTCGGATCAGACTTGAGCGTATAGTTAAGCGTTATCACCTGTCCATCGGCCATGGTGCCGAGGTTCCACACCACCGTATTGCCAACCACCGTACCGCCGTTGGAGGCAGATACAAAAGTGAGTCCGTTCGGCAGATTGTCGGTCACCACCACGTTGGGGGCAGCTGCTCCCTTGTGATTGGTGATACGGATCTGGAACTGGGCAGTTTCACCGGCTTCAATTTCAGGTGTAACGGCAATTTTTTCAATTTTAAGCTCCTTCACACAGGTAGGTATCGGATCGAAGTTCTCAAGTCCGTCGGTTCCATCTTCCGGACTGTTCTGATTTGCATTTACGCCCAGTCCGCGACGGGCGAAAACGCTCATAATCAGACAGGTATCGGCACCATTATAGTATATTTCATTTGCAAGCCTGATAGCATCACGGCCGTCCTGGAAACCGGGACCGCAAGGCTGCAGTTTCATTCCGTCCATTACCATCTGAATGGCGCGTGCGTTACCGCTGTTCGGATTGGTGTAATCAGAATCGTATCCGTACTTCTCCACCATGGCCCAGTAGAAATCCCAGATCATAGAGCACCATACTTCACCAAGGGCATGAACCTGCGGGTTTTCAGCAACGGTAGAGAAAGTAATCGGATTGATATTCATATTTGCGCTGTAGGGATAGCGGCGGATACCATTTCCGTCGTTGGGCTGTCCGAATACGAATGTACCGACACCGCGTTTGGTGGTAGCCACATCGCCCGGGCGTACGCTCATAATCAGAGAGAAGAAATCACTCCAGCCCTCCCCCATCTGCTCGGCGTTGCCGAGACAGCCGGTATTGTTAGGGCCGCCTGTCAGGCGATTGGATATCCCGTGCGCGTACTCGTGTGCGATAATACCATTGTCGAAGTCGCCGTCAACAAATTCGGGACCATTTACCACTGGCTGTACGAGTGAAATATTGAGCCCGGCACCCGCATACTGACGAAGCAGTGCGCAGTCGCCTTTTTTCATCCAGACTGTCGGGATAGTAACCTGTGCTCCATAGGCTCCGGCGCCAAAACCGGTTTTAGGCGGCGCCTCGTGGTCACATACTATACAACCTGCTGCACCTGCAAGCTGGGCCAGGTATGCCTTGTATCCAAATTCGCACTCGCCGCGGTCAATCATGACTATCTTGCCGGCGATGTTGTTGGTAGGCGGCTCGCATCCGGTGGTTGGTTCAATGCCATCATTGACAAAAACACCTTCTGCTGTAGTTGGTGTGTTGGTGATGGCACCACCCCATCCGCCTTGTCCGCCGTAATAGCTGCCGGCAATAACGCCCGGAGCATTTACTTTTACCAGGCGACCGCCGGTTGTATTCCACAGAAACATCTGCATTCGGCCGGAGGAGCCATCGGGCGGCGTGGAGAAATTGGCGTTATTCAGTGTGGGTGTAGCCAAATCTGCGCCATCGAGGGCCTGCGCCAAAACGTGGTCGTTACCCTGTCCCGGTTTATTATAGTTGTTGAACTGGAAATTGCCTGCCTCTTCATCGAACCCGTAGCGATAGGTGATATCGTGAATCTTGTTGTTCATGTAGAACAGATTCGTAATAGCCGCATCTTTGTTTTCGACCGGCGTAGCCAGTTCGCTGAAAGGAAAGTCGAAAACGAGGGCTGCTCCACCATCAGCCGATTCGGCCGTGTTGGGCGTGTTGTCGTTGAAGCGGTCTTCAAAAGACCATACGTTATTACCGCGTGTATAGGTGTATTCAGCACCCTCTGCACCATTGGTATCGTGCCAGCCATAAGGCGAAGCTACCGCATCGGCCGGATTGGTCACCAGCTGACGTGGGCCGTGACTGGGCGACTCCGCCGGAAGTGCGAATACGTTGTACGTGGCATCTGCCAGAGATGACGGTCCTGCAGGTACGGAAGCAGTATTTTCATTGGCGTAACCCGGACAGTCGGCAGCATCGTGACCAAAGTGCCCGGCTACACAATAAACCGTATGGTTGATTTTCTCCACGATTTCTCCCGTTTGGGCATCCACACACAGGGTCCACAAGTCGGACGTATTCACCTGGTCAATCACCATCATCCACGACAGTCTTACGGTACCGTCATCCATTTTGGTATAACTCGCACCTGGAAACGTTGCCTCCCTCATAAAGCAAGTTCCTGTCGTTGATTCTTGATTTCAGCGACGGCGCCGCCTCCTTGATTCCCAGGTGCAGCATGGCCATTGATACGGCCTGCGCAGCACTCATTGAAGGACTCGTTGTATTTACTTTACGGTCCAGTTCAGCCACGAAACGGTGCCCCAAATGGTAAACCTTGCCCGTGGAAGCCACGTGAAGGCCAATCAGTCCGTTGAAAACCGGGATGCCCTGATGTTGCTGGCGTATCCAGACGTGGGTAAGCTGGTTGTGTTTGCTCTGATAAGCATCCGTAATCTGAAGATCGGTCACATCATTTTGTGTGAGACCGAATTGCTGATAATTTGCACGCAGGTACTGGAGCGCTTTTTCACGCGCTTCACGGTATTCCTGTGCAGAAACAGCCCCGCCGAAAGCCAGCAGGATAATCGCAACCGCCAGGCTGCGCAAGTAGTTGATTTGTCGGATCATCTGTCTGACAGTTATTTTAGTGAACAAAGGCGCCCAAAGGTAATCTCATTCCTCAATTTTCAAAATTACAAAAATATAATATGACCGTAATTTGCATGATTATTGCTAAAACAGAATTTATACCTTTGCCCTGCGCTTCATACCACTCTTCGCGTTTACCAAATTCGTACCAGTGCCTGAGATAAAACTCTTCTCCTGCTCCGCCTCCAGAGAACTCTCTGAGAGCATCTCCAAGTATTACGATTCACCGCTCAGCGACTCTCAACTCGCCCGTTTCAGCGACGGTGAAATGCAGACTATCATCAATGAAAGTGTACGGGGCTCCTACACGTTCTTCATTCAGAGTACCTCTATGCCGCATGATAATCTGATGGAACTCCTTCTCTGGATTGATACTGCCAAACGTGCTTCTGCCGGGTATATTACTGCAGTTATCCCCTATTTTGCCTACGCCCGCCAGGACAGAAAGGATAAACCACGCGTACCCATCAGTGCCAAACTGGTTGCCAATCTGCTCACCGCAGCCGGCGCAAACCGGGTGATGACCATGGATTTGCACGCAGACCAGGTACAGGGCTTTTTCGATATTCCGGTGGATCACCTGAAGTCTGAAGCCATCTATATCCCTTTTCTGGAAGGTGGAGATCTGACTAATACCATTTTTGCCAGTCCAGATGTAGGCGGTGTCAAAAGGGCCCGTATTTACGCCAAGCACTTCGGCAGAGAACTTGTCATCTGCGACAAGTACCGTACCAAGGCCAATGAGGTAGCCTCCATGACGGTTATTGGCGACGTAAAAGGCGCCGATGTGGTACTGGTTGACGATCTCGTGGATACCGCAGGAACGCTCTGCAAGGCCGCCGATGCGCTCATTGAAAAAGGAGCAAAATCTGTGCGCGCAATCTGTACGCACCCCGTTCTTTCAGGGAAGGCTTACGAAAACATCGAAAATTCGCAACTTACGTCTCTGATTGTCTGCGACACCATCCCGCTGAAACGAAAATCCGATAAAATTCAGGTGCTTCCCACAGCCAGCCTCTTCGCCCGCGCAATCAGAAACACGGTCGAACACAAGAGTATCGCTGCTCTTTTCCACCAGTAATTTACTCCATTTTGTACTCAGAAAGTTGCTGGATCAATTTCCGGGAGCCTGAATGAGAAAAATGGCGGCAATTGAGCCGTTTCTGTCTCCTAAACTGAACACCAGGCT
>JAJTFM010000227.1 GCA_021298575.1 Saprospiraceae bacterium
GGGGGGCACGAAAGCGAGCCTGATCAGCGGACTGGTGGCAATGAGACCGGCCAGCGCAGGCTTTCGGTGCAGACAATAGTACAGCGCCTCTGCTCCTCCCATCGAATGGCCGTACAGGAATACCGGCACATTCGGGTATCGTTCGGTAGTTTTCTGCAGGAATAGTTCAATATCGTCCATCCAGGAGGCAATTCCGCTTGCGTGCCCGCGCGCACCTCCGCTGCGCCCGTAGCCTTGCTGGTCGAAACCGGTAACGGCAATTCCGTGGCTGTTGTACCAGTCGGCCACGTGTGAGTAGCGACCGATGTGCTCGCCCTGTCCGTGCACAAGCGCCACAACGGCCCCGGGGCTGTTGTGATGCCAGTCAACAGCATGAATGGTAATTCCTTCTTTGTTTGTCCAGCTAAATGTTTGCATGATTATTCTACTTTTGATGATTTGGCGGGGCGTTTCATCGGGCGACCGAAGATTACTTTTTCACGCTCCTCAATATTAATGGACTGATCCAGGCTGTTCAGAAACCGCGCATTGCTGAAACTGATGAGCCTTGCCTCAATCCTGTTATTTTCGGCGTGTTCGGCGTCGGTGCATGTTACACCAGGGACGCATTTGTTGATTGGTGCGGTGCGGCCGTACACCTTTGCCTGACACCGGAATGGCTCCATATTCCTGGAAACAAGGAAGGCAACCAGCGAATCTGCTCTTTCGGAAGCGATAGCATTGCTGCCTTCTTCATTCGCACGGGTATCGGTATGAGCGCCCAGTTCGGTTACAAGGCCCGGATTGTCTTTCAGGAGCGTTATATAGGAATCAATCTGATCCTGAACAGCAGCCTCTTTGGTCCATTCAGGAGAAGCAAAGGAAGATTTTATTGTCTGGAGCAGGGTACCCTTCTGCGCACGCGCCGGAAAGAGATCGGAGTACAGGGTATCAGGAACCAGGGCCGGGTTCGACGACCTGCCCATGCGGGAGGTGCCTTCTCCCAGACCCTCCACACACAGTTCGCAGCCCATGATACCCGCATACACCTCCATTCGCTGCGTCAGAAAACCGGGGGTTTTTAACCTGATCGTGTAGTGATATCCCCTTTCCATCGGGTAACGGAAAACTTCCTCGGGGAAATCGGTGAGCGTCAGCACCAGCGATTTGAGCGTACGGTTGTAAATTTCAATGGTTGAACCTCTGATAACTGAACGATCTTTCTCCAGCAGCTTGCCAGAGAGTACAATCCCCGGCTTCCGCTTCATAATCATTTTGAGAAATTTCTTTTCCTCCCCGGATTTGATGACGGTGGTATCCGACCAGCCGGAGAACAGTTCGCGGGTGGCAACAATCCGGTACTTGCCGGGAGCCAGGTCTATTGCAAAGTGACCATATATATCGGTAATCAAGATATCTATCGGAGTGTCCGACAAGTCTTTATATACCGTTACATTAACCTGATTGAGAAAGCCCCGGTTATTCTCTTCATATACATAGCCCTCCAGTCGGGTCTGCGCTGTCATTTCAGCAAAAAGGAAAAAGGCCATTACTGCGGCCGCCACGAATTTATTCATGTTGTCAGTTATTAAGAGCTTGTTCAGGATTCTCTCGCCGAGTCAAAAACGTCTCATTTTTAGCCATTTTTCACCTTTTTTCAGTTGCATAGCTCCGGCTATGCGCCTTCAAAAATGCAAAAACTGACAAAAAATCAGCCTGTTTTTGCAACCGGCAGAGAATCCTGAACAAGCTCTGAAGAAAGTGCAAATGTAAGCCCGTATTTGATGCGAAGCAAAAAAGCCGTCCTGTCTTTCCGACAGGACGGCTTGTAACATAACCATGAAAACAATTAACCAATCAATTTTTTTACCCTTTCAGACTTGTTATGTTCGAAAAACCGTGCCAAACTCGCCGGAAACAAAAAAAATTAATCAAAATTATTATCTGGTCGGGTTATGTTTATCCGTTTTTCATCACTCGCCCGATAAACAGGCGTTTCAGACCCAGTACCCGCACCTGATAGATGCCGGCGGGGAAGTTGTCGAGGGCTATATTTCCGTGCCATTCATTGCTCCAGCGCGACATCCGGCCTTGCTGTACGAGTTTGCCGAACTGGTCGAACACCTCGAATCGGGCCGATGCGGCACTTTCCGGGTAATTAACCTGAATATGGGCGATACCGGTGGTCGGGTTGGGCGAAACAGTCATAAAATATGCTGACACTGGCTCGACCGAACTGCTTGTTTGCAGAAAGACATCTGACTGAATCAGGCAGCTGTCGGCATCAATACAGGTGACCGTATAAAAACCGGGGAGCAGATTTTCAAATCGCGCCGAATCCTGGAAGATGATATTGTTCAGGGAGAACAGGTACGGCGGCGTGCCTCCCGTGGCGCTGGCCACAATGACGCCATCGTTCACCCCGGAGGCTGTCGGGGAAAAAACAGACAGGTTTATCTGCAGCCTGGAGCAGGCATTCGCGGCACAGAACGGGAATGAAATCTCGGAACCGAAATTATCGCCGAAATACTCAACCAGATTCGAGCCATGATAGGTCACGTAAACGATACCGCCCTGCATACCGTCGCCCCCGCTGTCGCGGAGCCGGAAAGTGTAGCAGCTGTCGCGATCGAGGCATGAATTGACGACATAATAACCGAACGGCTGATTGAAGGGGCCTCCGCTGGCCACCATGGCACCCTGCGAGTTCAGGATTTGCCAGGAGACCTCTCCGGGTTTGTCGTCGGGCGTGATACTCACATTGATATCGGCTTTGCCGGGATCAATGTCAAAGTTGAGTACTTTCTGGTTGTTGAAGGGCATTTCATCAATTCCCAGTCCGTCCACATCGCTGATATACACTTCCAGGTTGTTCTGGCCGGCGAGCAATCCCTGCACACCCAGACTGATTTCACCGGTGGCTCCCGGCTCGGCAACCAGCGTGAAACTGCCCTGTGCGGGCTGAATATTCCCGTTCAGGTTGACCTGCAGACCCAGCTGGTGTTCATTACCGATACCGTTGTTTTTAATTTTAACGATAAAATCGGCATAATTCGTATCACTGCAGGCATAAAACGGGATAATTTCCGTGATTCCCAGGTCGCGCCCGAACAAATTCCTGACAATGGCAGACGTGGTATCGTTGGAGGTGTCCTCATCATTGCCCACGGTTGCCTTCATTTCGAAGACATAAACGGCGCCCACACTGCCAAGATCTGCTCCGTTGGCGAATGTGTGTATGGCCGTTTCGCCCGGGGCGAACGGGCCGGTCGCCGTTTCGGTCACCCAGTTGCCACCACTGATACGGTACGAGAGCGTCGCGCTGTTCTGCTGGTTGAGGCCGAAGTTCCTGAAACGAACACGCACAGGCTCATTGGCAGTCAGGCCGGCACCGGTAACCGGTTCAACCAGACCGAGTGCGCCCACATCGGAATTCTTTCTGACGGGCGAACAGATGGTGAAGACCTGATCCTGTCCGGTAGCTTCCGTGATTTCCACCATGACTTCATCGTAAATATTCCGAAGCACGAAATGGCCTTTCCAGCTGAAATTGACAGCCCTCAACAGCAGTTTGTAGCACTGGTTGTCGTCGGCACAGATGCGGGCGTTAGGTTGCTGGGCGCTTACATCACCCATGCTGAGCAGCTGATTGGTAAGCGACCGGAGTTCCCAGTGCAGTACCCCGACATCGGTTTGCGATTCGGCGCTCAGGTAGGTTCCGTCGGAGTTTCCGAAGAACTTGACAAAGAGGGTGTCATTGTTAATTCGCTCGTCCTGCACACCGTTTGGCAGCGTGGTGTACGCGCGCAAACCGTTCAGTCCGTTCTGAATGCCGGTAGCGTACAGTTCGATCGTATCGCGTTCACCGGGACCCAGGTTACCTGTCCAGTCGTACACCTTCCATGCCTGCGAGTTAATCCAGTCCGGGCAGGTTATATTTACCCGGTAGTGCGGCATCGTTTCCGGTGAGCTTCTGCACGGTAGCCGACAGCGTATCATTTCTGAGGAACTGGTCGGGGGCCCAGTGGGTAATGATTTTGAAGTTGTAATTCTTGCCCGGGACAGTCATGGCGACTGTGGGTGTGAAGGTATGCGAAAGGAAGCTGCCGGCTTCGAGCGTGTCATTTACGGTTTCCGTGGTCACAAAAGCGCCTTCGAAGTACAGCGACACACTGAACTGACTGGCCGGGAGCAGGCCGTTGTTGGATATTTTCACCGTCACCTGTTCGCTGGCGCCGAGGAAAGCCGAGGGTTGGGGTGCTGCAATCAGTTCTGGTTTGATGTCAAACGTATCGCGCTGCACCTTGAAAGAGGCAATCCGGGTACCCCAGGTGGCCTGGCTGTTTGGCTGGTATTCACCCGTGAACCAAAAAGTGCGGCCGTCGTACGGATCAACGGCCATATTGCTGTAATCGCCCCACCGGAACGACTGGTGACTGGCGCCGCCGGGGGCCATTTCAAATTCTTCGACAGTCATCTGGCCGGCGGGGTCACCGTTGCGGTGGCCGGTGAGGTACAATCCGGGATACACCGTTTCACTCATACCCGTATATCCGAGTCCGATATTTCCGGCTTCATCCATACATATAGTACCGGTGATACGGTTCATCTCCTGCGTGGGCGCGTGCGTACCCTGCTGGTAAATCTGCCAGTCGCCGCTGCCCGATTTCCGGAGTTCGTACCAGCGCACCTGCGCATCACCTCCGTCGCCCGTCTGGCCCGACACGTCGGTGACGTGGTTCATCACCACAGCCTCGTGCGTGCCGAAATTCTGGTAAGGAGCCCTGTACATAAAGTTGTTTTCGAAGGCAGTCACACGGGGAGCGTTATCGGGCTGTTCGATACAGTCGAACAGGGAAGAGCCGTAACAAACCCTGGTTTCAAAGGGAGCCGGGTA
>JAJTFM010000036.1 GCA_021298575.1 Saprospiraceae bacterium
TCAAAAACAAGGAGGAACTCGTTGAAAAGGCCCGTGAGGTATATGACAAACTGAAATTCCACTTCAATTGCCATTACGACGAAAAAGATGCCGTTGGCCGCCGTTACCGCCGTCAGGATGCCATCGGCACGCCTTACTGCGTTACCATTGACTTTGAAACGCTGGAGAACAACACTGTAACGGTACGCGAACGCGACTCCATGACGCAGGTTCGTGTTCCGATCAGTGAAGTGGCAAGTATCGTGGGCGAGCGCGTGGATATGTGCAAGCTCCTCGAGTCGCTAGCCTGATTTTTCCGGATATGCTCAAGGCATTGTCGAAAACACTGAGCACTACACTGGCCATGCAGATGTTCCAGGTAATGCGGACGGGTTCGGCAGTGCTCACAGGGGTGGTACTGGCTAAAAGCTCGCTCTCAACAGCCGAAATCGGTCAGTGGGAGCTCCTGCTTTACGTCGGTACCACCCTTACTTTTTTCTGGGTAAACGGACTCTTGCAGTCCATATCCGGCTTGCACGCACGGGTGCCCGAAAACAGCCGAAAGGCAGTCATTTACAACAGCTTTTTCGTGTTTTGTATAATTGCAGCACTTGTTTTCCTTGTTCTTGTGGCAGGTAAAGCAAGTGTCCTGCAATTGATTACCGGTGTACCCAATGTGCCGTATCTGGGATGGTATGCCATGTTTCTGCTGTTCAACCTGCCGTCTTATCCGCTGGAATATGTCTATTTGCTCCGTCAAAAGCCGTACGCTATAGTGGCCTGGGGTTCTTTTTCCTTTGGCTTTTATCTGTTGGCACTCGGTATCCCTGTTTTGTTCGGTTACGGACTGGAAACAGGGATCAAGGCACTTTCCGGACTGGCGCTGATCAAATTTTTATGGACATTCCGGGAAATTTCAGGCTTCAGGCTGGACTGGCCCGACTGGCCCCTGATACGGCAATATACAGGATTTGCCTTGCCACTGGTTCTGAGCAGTGTAGTGAGTAACCTCATGCTGATCTTTGATAACTGGCTGGTGAACTGGCATTATCAAGATCCGGCTGTGTTTGCTGTTTACAGGTATGGCGCCCGCGAACTGCCACTGGTGCCTGCCCTGCTTTTCGCAGTGGGGGCTTCTCTCGTCCCGGTTATAGCAGAAAATCAGGCTCGCAGACTGGCCGAACTCAAACGCCGGACAACCGGCATGATGCATATTCTGTTCCCGCTCACCGCGCTTGCCATGCTGACGAGCGAATGGTGGTTCCCGATTGTATTCAACAGCAGCTTCAGAGATAGTGCTGTACTGTTCAACATATATCTGCTAACCCTCTGTAGCAGGGTTTTGCTTCCCGCCGCTATCATGTTGTCAAAGGGTGACACGCGCCCGGTATTTCGGATAAGTCTGGTGGAGATGACAGTTAAAATTGCACTCGGATTGATATTTATCAATTTTTTTGGACTTCCCGGACTGGCTTTCTCGGTTGTTGTTTCATTCTGGGTTGAAAAAATCGGATTGATCCTGGTACTGGAGAAAAAGCATGGAATCAAAACAGGTGACTGGGTGGACTGGCGCTGGTATCTGGGTTATTCGACCGGGCTGCTTACCCTGTTTGTTTTCTTATTCGCCCGGTAAAACAAGTTTCAACAGCTCAAGCTGCAGTGCCGGACCACAGACCATAACCGTGGGCGATTCAGTGTTCCCGATTCCTGCTATTTCAAGGTTACACTTGAAACGCTGCAGGTAGTTGATAAAACTCTCGTGCAGCATCAACTTTCCCTGCGAATCTGTTATCCTGAAAAGATGTTGTATTTCCGATTCGCTGAAAGTGAAATCAGTGAGAAAGCTGACCGGAAAATCTCCGGGGATAGTCAACTCGGCACACTCCATGTCGTTGTATCTGCCCGATAGCCACAACTGCTCGGCCTTCATGAGCCGTTGGATGTCAGCGTGCCACATTGCTCTTTTAAGTATCATTTTTTGGCCGCCCGATACCCGAATATGTTATACCCGAAGGTGAAATAAAACAGATTTCCGTCGAGTGCTGGAATACCGTTTCCAAAATTCAGCCAGTTGTATCCCACGCGCAGGCGGAACCCATTGTAGGAGCCTTTGGGCAAATCCCAGTTGGCATAATTGTCCCTGAAAAGCTTTACGTCAGCTGTGAGTGACGCACCGATGTGTCCTTCGAGCAGCTGAAAACTCTCGTAATAAACAGGAAGTTCTTCCGGTACATCAGCAGAGGATGGAGGTGCCAGGAAAGCAATTCCAACGCCTGCCGAGGGAAAAATTCTGATTTTTTCAGCGTTGATGATATCGTAACCTATTTCCAGCGAATAATTGCTGTAGTTGAACGGATCGTTTTCGGGCCACGTATCGAGTCCGTCGGTGATATCTCTTCGGAGTCGACCTGCACCGAATGTCGCTCCAAACAGTACATTCCAGCGATCAACCCAGTAATAGAAATCGAGGGAGAGAGCGTAAAGGGGGGGCATCGTTCTGTCGGCCTCGTCGGTCCAGCTGCCATTCTGCAGTCCGAGTGCAGCTCCAACGGCCTTGTTGGCCGGTTTCAGGATATTGGGTTTTACACCCGACAAAAAATACAGATAATTTGACCGGGGGTATTTGACCTCGAAAGCGGTTATTTTATCGCCCCATTCTTCTTCCTTTCCGTTAATCCTGAGCAGGTATTCCAGGAGCAGGATTGAAAAAGCCTTTTCTTCTTCGGTAAGAAACGCGTGTCTGACAGCCTGAAACGACTCAAACCTGCGCGCATACATCATTGAATCGGTGAGTTCAAACAGGCTGTCGGCGGGTGGCTGTACCTTTTCAGACAAGGCATATCGCTCGGCAGCACCCATTTGCGCAGCCTCCGACAGGAGTGCCCCGTAGTTCTCTGTCCAGTAATACAACAGCCAGCGCTCGTCCCAGCTCAATCCGGTATAATAGCGGTTTTCAAGCCTCGAGAGAGAGTCAATCCAGAGGCCTGCCGCAGCAGGGTCGTCCGCAGAAACGGCATTCTTCAGCTCGAGCCGCCCCGCCCGGATTTTTTCTTTCCTGTTCAGCTGTTCGGTGGTCTGGGTCAGTGCAACCTGGCTCCACACGAGAAAAATGGTGACAAATGATAGAAGTGCTTTCATCTGCAGAATTTTATGGTCAGGTTAATTCCTTCCAGCGGCGCCAGAGGGAAAGGGCAAATCCGAGGAGCATCAGGAGCGAACCGGTCCATACCAGATTGATGCCGGGGAAAATGATGGCTTCCAGTACTACATAATCGGATCGCTGCACATTTTCGGCCAGTTCGAATGGAATCGGAGCTATGTTACGGGGAATATCCGCTACTCCGATCGTTAGAATACCTTTAGCCGGGTCAATATCCTCAAATCTGAAGGAAAGTCCGGATTCTGTATTGTCGTCTTTGAGGCTGAAGGGTGTACTCTCGCGGATGAGGTAAACCGGGTGTGCCACACCTTTCTTGCCATCGGGCGACTGGATACTGATATTGGCTGCCACGGCGATGTCTCCTGCCTGCGGACTGTAGCTTGGGTGTTGTACGTTCTTCTCGACACCGGTGAAGGCCAGCTGGTACCCTTTGTAGCTGAAACTGTCGCCCTCCTTCAACTGGAATGGTGTGTATGTCATCTTCGCCTCGGCGTCAAAAACCGCCTGCAGCGTTTTCTCGTTCAGCCTGATTTTGAGCTCCAGCGGGTTTACCTGTGCCGGGTTGGTGAATCCGCCCTCGGAAGGCCGGATGTACATCATGGGTTCTGCCCGGTAGGTGGTGGTGTCCTCTGAATCAAAAGCTTTGAACTGAAGACCCAGCGCCAGATCGCCCAACTGTGCCTCGTAGTCGTGGTGACGCGGTGTTTTTGTCACGCCCTGCAGAACCAGAATGTTATTTTCAGTTCGGAGTGTATCTCCCGGCGCAAGCGCGTACGGAACGTATTTCAGGCTGTCCTCCTGCTGTCGGGCGAACTCGGGATCGAGTTCAGCCTTGGGCAATGAAGTAATCATGGTGAAGATATCGTAGTTCCAGTAGTGTTGGGTGGACGGGTTATTGGCTACGATCTTGCTGAACTGCCTGTCGTACATTACGTTGGGGTATAACTCAAACGACTCTCCGTTTGCGTTGCCGTTTTCGTCCCGGCGTTCGAACCTGACCGCAAAGGTGCGCGTCTGACGCTCTACGGTATCTCTCAGATAAGTGGCATTAAAGTCCTTGATTGGAAGTTCGGAGCCTTTCAGCAGAATAACATTTTTGTTCAGTTCTTCTTCTCCGGCTCCCTCAATGACATCTCGCATCACAAACTTGTTGGTGGAAATCCATGCCTTGCCCAGTCCGGTGGACAGCACTCCAAGGATAAGCGCCCCGAAGCCGACGTGGGAGACAGCAGCACTGGCCATCTTGATATTTCCCTTTGCTGCAGTGATAATGTAATCGAGATTGGCTGCCAGCGCAAACATGCCCGAGAAGAGCAGTGTATATAATTGCCAGGCGTTCATCTCGATCCACTGCCGGTTCAGGACAGTCAGAATACCGGCTCCAATGACCGCTATGCCAATATGCAATCCGAATTTTTTGGATCGTTCCTTCCAGTTTCGTTCGTTATAACGGGTAAAAATACCGACTCCTGTGAGAAACCCGATAAATACAGCTATCCACAACTGATAACGGTTGTGGTGTTCAACAGGATCTTTCAGCGCTGCTCCTACATAGTCCGGATTGAAAAACTGTACAATTTTATTGAATACGGGCAATGAGGTTGCCCCGGTAATCAGGACTGCCGAAAATAGCAGGACAAGCGCCCCCAGAAACATCCAGAATTCGCGTGACTGAATCGTTTCTTCCGCTTTTTTGGCTGGTACACCCTCCGATGGCACCGTCATCACATCAGGTACGTCTTTGTAACGGGATACAAACAGCCAGATTCCGATTGTGGCGAACAGTACCACCAGCAGAATCAGCTGGTATCCCAGTCCCATTTCCGTGAATGAGTGAACCGAAGTGTCGCCGAGAACACCGCTTCTGGTCAGATAAGTGGAGTAGAGAATCAGAACAAAAGAGAGGAGGTAAAATCCGTACGTGCTTCTGATGGAATATCCGGTAGATCGCGCTACCAGGTTGGTGTGAATACCGGCCACCAGTGTTAGCCATGGCACCAGCGAGGCGTTTTCTACAGGATCCCAGGCCCAGTAACCGGCGAATGAGAGTGCCTCGTAGGCCCAGGCACCACCCATCAGAATACCCAGTCCGAGTATGCCTGCCGAGAAAAGCGACCAGCCCAGTGCGGGTTTCAGCCATGATTTGTGCTCTCTGAACCAAAGTCCGGAAGCGGCAAAAGCAAACGGAAACACTGTTGATGCAAACCCCAGAAAGAGGGTAGGAGGGTGAATGGTCATCCAGTAGTTCTGCAGAAGCGGGTTCAGCCCCTGTCCGCTGATTTTTGAAAGGTAATCGGCCTGCTGGAATATCGGAGCACTCATGGTATCGCGCAGGAGGTCGAACGGACTGGCACCAAGCCTGAAATGGCCGAAGTACAGTCCCAGCAGCATACTGGCTATGATTGCCTCCGCCAGGGCAACAACTGTCAGTACCGGAGCTTCCCACTTGCCGCCTTTTACAATTACTACCGCTGAAAGAATAATATGCCAGAAGCTCCAGAGCAGAAAACTGCCTTGTTGTTCCTTCCAGAAGGCAGAGAATATATACTGTACGGGCAGATCGTCGGATACATTGGCCCAGGCGTAGTTATACTCGTACATTTTGCCAACGAGAATGTAAAACAGAAGGCCAATGATGGAAAAGACAGTCAGGCCGTGGAGCAGGAAGGAAAAACGGCCCAGCCTTAGCCAGTCTGATTCCTCCGGGGTGTTTCTTTTACTGGCCGACTGGAAATAGGAAAATGCAGAAAGAAGAGATGCCACAAATGACAAAACGACACAAAAGTGGCCGAGCTGTCCGGGTATGAGGTTTTCGCCGATGTAGTTCATGCGTGGTTGCGGATTGAGGCGCAAAAATACGCCACAACTACATGCTGATGGCTATTTTTATCAGCCGATTACCCCCCTTTTGAAACTGATTACCGAAATTTTACATAAAATTAATCCCACAAGGGTAATTACACCTTCATCCTGAAACTAACTTTGCAAAAAAATAGCCTTTATGCAAGGAAATTCACCTTTGAAAAAAATACTGATTGTTGACGATGAACCCGATATTCTTGAGTTCCTCAAGTACAACCTGAAAAGAGAAGGCTATGATGTGGTGACGGCACCCGACGGGAAACAGGCTCTCACAGTGGCCGCAGCAGAAAAACCCGACCTGATCATCCTGGATATCATGATGCCCGAAATGGACGGAGTGGAGGCCTGCAGCCGGTTGCGCTCAATAAAGGACTTTCAGCACGTACCCATCGCTTTCCTGACTGCACGCGATGAGGATTTCTCCCAGATTGCCGCGCTCGACTCAGGTGGCGACGATTATATCACCAAACCTATCAAACCGCGGGTGCTTATCAGCCGGATTCAGGCACTGTTACGGCGCAGCGGGCGACCTTCCGACGATGAAACAAACGAAATCAGGTTACATAATCTGGTTATTGACAAACAAAGGGTGGTTATATTTAAAGATGGTCAGCCCATCGAGTTGCCTCGCAAGGAATTCGAAATAATCTGGCTTCTGGCATCCCGTCCAGGCCGCGTTTTTACCCGGGAAGAGATTTTCGATAAAATCTGGGGCTCCGATATTATTGTAGGGAACAGAACTATTGATGTACATATTCGCAAGCTGCGCGAAAGACTGGGGGAGGAATATGTTAAAACTGTGAAGGGTATCGGTTATAAATTCGATTTTTGACCCATGTTTAAAAACCAGACTCCCCGGCAACTCTCGCTGTTCATCGCGCTGCTGTCAGCTGTATCCATCGCCTGTTTCTCTATTCTCCTGAAAGCTCTCGGGGTACTAACCATATCCTGGCAGGAGCTGATTTTCCTTTTCGTGAGTTGCCTTCTGGCGGGTTTTATCACTAACTATTATCTGATGCGCTACTATATTTTCAGGCGTATCAAGTTGATTTACAAAATTATACATCGTCAGAAACTCCCCTCAGATTTCAAGGCAGACCGGATCGACATGTCCAAGAATGTGCTCGATCATGTGGAGCAGGAGGTAGACGCCTGGGCAGATCAGAATTCAAAGGAAATGGAAGAGCTCGAGCGACTCGCCGCCTACCGGCGAAGGTTTATCGGGGATGTGTCACACGAGTTGAAGACGCCCATTTTCAATATTCAGGGGTTTATTCATACGCTGCTCGACGGGGCACTCTATGATACCGAGGTGAATGAAAAGTACCTGCGCCGCGCAGCAAAAAACGCAGAACGTCTGCAGTCAATCGTCGAGGACCTGGAAACTATCAATAAACTGGAATCGGGACACATGGTGCTCGATATTCAGGAATTTGACCTGCACACACTGGCTGATGAAGTTATTGCCGACCTTGAAATGAGGGCTATCGAGCGCAATATCAAACTCGGTTACAAGGAGGGGGCTGCCCAGCATTTCCGGGTGCACGCCGACAAGGAGAATATCCGTCAGGTACTTATCAATCTGGTACATAACTCCATCAAGTATGGTACCGAGGGCGGTTTCACCAAAATCAGCTTTTACGACGGCGAGTCATTCGTTCTGGTCGAGGTGAGTGATAACGGTATAGGAATCAAGGACAAACACCTCAACCACGTATTCGACCGCTTTTACCGGGTCGACAAGAGTCGCTCTCGCGACGCAGGCGGAACCGGCCTGGGCCTGTCTATCGTAAAACACATCATCGAGGCGCATCACCAGACTGTGACGGTACGGAGTACGGAAGGCCAGGGTACCACCTTCGGATTCACCCTGGAAAAAGCCTGATCAGGTTCTTGTACAGGCCTCAATCCAGTCAACATAGGAGTTATTGGCCCGTACCTCATAACGCACAATGCAGGGCACCTCGTATGGATGCAGCCTGCTTATTGCATTTTCAACGTCCTGTTCCCTGCTTATTCCAGCACCGACACCCATTCACTCTCGTGTACAGGGGCATTGTTCCACTCATAAATGCTTTGTACCGGGAAGATATTGCTGCAAGCCACCAGCTTTTCTGCCATCAGCGCTTCTGCTATCCGGCGTGCAGTCGCTTCGTCGGGATGTGTGACGTAAAAAACCAGAAAGCACCGGTTTATGTCAGCCATGATTTATAGTAGTTTCCATCCTCAATACCTGCCGCATGCTCGGTCATCAGCAGCGGTCTGAAGGTATCCACCATGACTGCCAGTTCCAGAGTTTCCTTTTTTCCGATACTTTTCTCAACTGTTCCCGGGTGCGGACCGTGTGGAATACCGCCAGGGTGAAGGGTAAGCATACCGCGTTCGACGTGCTTCCGGCTCATGAAATCGCCATCCACATAGTAGAGCACTTCGTCGGAGTCAATATTGGAATGGTTATATGGTGCCGGAATGGAAAGCGGATGGTAATCGTACATGCGGGGTACAAACGAACAGATGACAAAATTTCTCCCGTCAAAAGTCTGGTGGATGGGCGGAGGCATGTGCAGCCTGCCCGTTATAGGTTCGAAATTGTGAATACTGAAGGCAAAAGGATACACAAAGCCGTCCCAGCCAATCAGGTCGAATGGATGATTCAGATAGTGATATGGATATATATTATCCTGTTTTTTAATGTAGTAAAGGAAGTCGCCCTTCACGTCGTGCGTTTCCAGATTCGACGGTTTTCTTATGTCTCTTTCACAGAAGGGGGAATGTTCGAGGAGCTGGCCGTATTCGTTCCTGTAGCGCCGGGGTGTTTCGATGGGGCCTGCGCTCTCTACAATGAGCAGTCTGTTCTCGGTGGTATCGAAGTGGAGCTGGTAGGTGGTTCCGCGGGGAATAACCAGGTAATCACCATATCCGAAAGTAATATTTCCGTACATGGTTTTAAGCGTTCCGGTGCCTTCATGAATAAAAATTACTTCATCGGAATCGGCATTTTTGAAGAAATAATCCGACATGCTCTTTCTTGGAGCCGACAGAATGATACGGCAGTCGTCGTTGACCAGTACCGGCTTTCTGGATTTCAGGTAATCATCCTCCGGTTGTACCTGGAAACCTTTCAGGCAGCGGTGTTTCAGCTGTTTGTCGTGAATGGTTTTGGGGGCGATACTCCAGGGTTCACCTACCTGAACGATTTGTGTGGGCGCATTGCAGTGATAGAGCAGCGAGTAATTGTTGCTGAAACCCTCGGTGCTGAAAAGTTCCTCGTGGTAGAGCGTTCCGTCGGGTTTTCTGAATTGGGTGTGCCGTTTTGGTGGGATGGTGCCGGCAGAGAAATAGTGCATAATCCGGTCAGGTTTTTATTTGTCAGAGATTTGCTGGTGTCGGTAGCCGCAATATGCGGTCAGGCAGTTCATTTGGATTCAATCAGGGCTTCCGCAATTTTCAAAGGATCGCCGTGGTCGAATTCGAGCATGCGAATATCGGGAGAAGCATTGGTTTCCAGTCCGTACTGATAAGTTTTGTCGTAATATTCCAGTGCGATACGTGCAGCGGGTTCGTATTCGCCCTGTTCCAGGAATTCAATTGCCTGTTTTAGTTTCAGTCCGCCCAGTTTCTTTTCAATCCTGCGGAATGCAATCTCCAGATCGGCCTTGTCAGTCAGAACGTAATCTTCCAGCAGGTTGTTCACGCGTGCCTCGAGTGGTACTCTGACATTCATCAGAGGCGCTTTTTTCATTTTGGCCCAGAAAGTATCGGGAATATAGACCCTGCCGATACTTCGGCTTTCATTTTCGAGCCACACTTTTCTGGCCGGGCTTGTATTCCTGATGGCTTCATAGAGGTTGTTTTCGAATTGTTCAACGGTTGGTTGTGGCAGTTCTCCTATAAAGCCAAATGCCGATCCTTTGTGATGTGCGATACCTTCCAGATCAATAATCTGTTCGCCGGCATTTTTCAGCGCGTGCAGAATTTTAGTTTTACCCGAACCTGTACTGCCACCAACTATTACTATTTGCAGATCAGCTTCCCCAAAACCGTCGAGTACACACTGTCTGTAAGCTTTGTAACCGCCGTCCAGTGTCTGAACATCCAGTCCGGCCTGACGCAGCAGCCATGCCATGGCACCGCTGCGCTGGCCGCCGCGCCAGCAATGCACTCCCAGTCTGCCGTCCCGGGCTATTTTTCTGGCAGATTTCACGAAATCCTCCATTTTGGGGCCAACAAACCGGAGTCCCAGTTCAAAAGCAATATCGCGGCCCTGTTGTTTGTAGGCTGTTCCGACAATCGCGCGTTCTTCATCTGAAAAGAGCGGAAAACTGATTGCCCCGGGTATGTGCCCGTGCGCGTACTCTCCGGGCGAGCGCACGTCGAGTACGGGTACTTCATCTTTGAGCAGCAGGAATTGTTGAGGTGCAAGTTTCATACCAGTGAAAAATAATCAGACGCCCAGTTCGAGCTGTTCCCTGACCAGATGGTAGTAAACTCCTCTCCTGGCCGTTAATTGTTCGTGTGTACCCTGTTCAACCACCTCGCCTCTGTCGAGAACAATAATGTTATCCGCATTTCTGACAGTGCTTAGTCTGTGTGCAACAACCACAACCGTTTTCTGTTGAAATGCCTGATACATGTTTTGCATGATTGACCGTTCGTTATGGGCATCGAGTGCGTTGGTAGCTTCATCGAAAAACAGGTATTGCGGATCCTTGTAAATTGCCCGAGCTATCAGAATACGCTGCCGCTGTCCCTGGCTCAGTCCGGTACCTTCATTGCCTGTTTTGGTATTGTATCCCGATGGGAGTGATTCCACGAACGACTGGATATTGGCCATATTGGCGGCATAAAGAAGTCGTCTCCTGTCAACATTCTCATCGCCGAGTGCAATATTCCTTGCGATGGTGTCGTAGAAGAGGTATCCATCCTGCATAACCACTCCGCAGTAGTTTCTCCAGAGTTTGGGGTTCAGGCTGCCCAGGCTTACTTCGCCTATCCGGACGCTGCCCTCGGTTGGCTGATAAAAATTGAGCAATAATTTGAGCAGGGTTGATTTGCCACTGCCAGACGGGCCTACAATAGCGGTAGTTTTCCCTTCCGGAATGAAGATATTGATGTTTCTGAGCACCCAGGGGTCATACGGACCGCCGTAACGAAAGGAAACGCCCTGCATACTCAGGCTTCCGTTGGCAGGAAGCACATTTACCTGGGCGGCTTCATTTGACTCCTCGTCGTTTGTATTTTGTATTTCACCCATGCGTTCCAGGCTGATTCGCGCCTCCTGTGCCTGAATTACAAACTGTACGAGTGATTCAAGCGGAGCGTTCATCTGCCCGATGATATACTGAACTGCCAGCATCATGCCGAGCGTCATCTCGCCTTCAATAACACCCTTGGCAGCCAATACAGATATTACAATATTCTTGCCCTCATTGATAAAAGCAGCTCCGGCACGCTGTATCTGATTGGTAGCCAGATATTTTACGTTTACCTTGAAGAGTTTTGCCTGAGTGCGCTCCCAGGCCCATCGCTTCAGTCGCTGGGCATTGTGCAATTTAATTTCCTGCATGCCGTTAACCATCTGCATGAGCATATTCTGGTTTTCGGCGAGCTGTTCGAACCGCTGATTGTCAAGTGCTCTTCTCCTTTGAAGAAAAAAGGCTATCCACGAGAAATAGACGATTGATCCGGCGAAAAAGACCAGAAAAATGACTGGATTATAGTGGAGCAGTACAAAACCTAGTACAACGAGGCTTACTATCGAGAACAGTGTTTGAAGCGAGGCCGACGTAAGGAATCGCTCCACCCGTTCGTTGTCGTATATGCGCTGCAGCAGGTCGCCTGTCATTCTCGAATCAAAGAACGACATGGGCAGGCGCATCAACTTGATAAGGAAGTCGGAAACGAAACTGATGTTCACGCGCGCACCTATGTGAAGCAGTATCCAGCCGCGTATGAATTCGACCGCCATCTGGCCTGCAAACAACATTCCCTGCGCTATGAGAATCAGATAAACAAAGTTGATGTCATTCAGCTGTACGCCCTTGTCTACCAGAGCCTGCATCATAAACGGGAATGCGAGCTGTATCAGACTTCCGATAATAAGTCCGAGCGTGAGTTGTACAATCAGCTTGCGGTACTGACTCAGGTACGGCCAAAAAAATGCCAGTCCGGTGGGCACAGACTGCCGAATTTCACCTTCTTTCTGGTAAAACTCGGAAGTGGTTTCAAACAGCAGCAATACTCCCTGAGGCTCCGTGTTCACCACATCGCTCAGCCAGCTGTTCATAAACTCCTGTTCATCGTACTGAATCTTGCCCACTTTGGGGTCTGCAACGTAAACCTTGCCGTTCTGTACTTTGTAAACTACGACAAAGTGATCCTGTTGCCAGTGAGCCACGCAGGGTAGCGGAATATCGTCGCCCAGTCGCCTGAATCCGACTTTCACACCGAGCGTACGCAGTCCGATTTTTTCTGCTGCATCCGAAATGCCGCTGAGAGACACCCCGTCCCTGTCGAGGTAGGAGAGTTGCCTCAGGTATTCGAAAGTATAATGCCGGCCATAGTGCATAGCAACCATCCTCAGGCACGCTGCTCCGCAGTCGGCTGAATCCAGCTGTTTATAAAAAGGAAAGCGATCTGCCATCTGTCAGGCCGGCGTTGAAATCAGAGCTCTCTGATCCAGATATTTCTGTAGCTGACGAGGTCGCCGTGATCCTGCAGCCTGATCGGAGCTTTCCCGTGAGCACTGACTTTGGGAAGTCCTATATATTCGGATGTTCCTTTGATTTCTGTATTCAGCTGGATAACGATGCCATTATGAAGCACAGTCACGCGGCCCTGCGACACCTGTATGCCGTCATTGTTGAAACGGGGCGCTGTGTAGAGAATATCGTAGGTTTGCCAGGCACCAGGTTTGCGGCAGGCATTCACCAGGGGAATGCTCTGTTTGTAGATGGAGCCTGTCTGTCCGTTGGAATAGGTGCGATTGCCATAGCAGTCGAGTACCTGTACCTCGTAGCGTTCCTGCAGGAAAACGCCGCTGTTGCCCCGACCCTGGCCTTCGCCTTTTACCACTTCGGGTGCTCTGAATTCGATGTGCAACTGGCAGTCGCCGAAAGAACGGGCTGTTTGAATATCGCCTGCTCCGGGTTTAACCGTGATGCTACCGTCGGAGTTGACCGTCCAGGGTGCTGCTGCCTTCGAATCTTTGGAGGAAACCCACTCTGTTGTATTTTTACCGTCGAAGAGAATAATGGCGTCTGAAGGCGCCCGGTTATCATCACCCGGCGTTACAATGCGGGGTTCTGGCTCCCATACTTCGGTTGCTTTCGGATCGGTGATCTGGGCGTTTGTCTGGAGGGCAGCCAGTGTGAGTGCTGCCGACAGGAATTGAGTGAGTTTCATAGTGTTTCGCATTTAAAATTAGACGCCTCCATCCATGACCTCCCACGTATGATCGCCGAGAAGTCTGACTGTTGCGAGGTATTCATAAGGATTCTTTCGACCCCACTCGTTGGGGGCGACCATGCTCAGCACATGGGTTCCATCAGTTTTCCGGGCGTAAAGATGATAAATATGATGGATAACAGGTTGAAAAGGTATGTCGGCCTGATATATTAATTCTGACAGAGCCATGCGGCTGTTGAGAGATTTGGCCTGATTCATCAGGGTTTCCATCTGCTGGCGGAGCTGTTCCATCTGACGATCGGTCTGGTCGTACATGGCAGTCATGGCCAGTCCGCGGATTTTTCCCTTGTCTTCCGGGCGAATAACCGCGCCGCCTGCCGTATGGGCATAGGGCAGCAGACCCGGGTTCTCTGCCACCTTGTCTTTGTCTATCGGATTGACAAATGCCTTCTCTTCTGGTTCCTTTTTTTCTGATACCATTGCACAAAGGTAACTGGGTTCGTTTAAAGAATTATCGGCTTTTACCTGTCAGATGTCGAAAGTTTGAAGCGGAAGTTTGTACTTTCGCATGAAATCTGAATTTAACCGATGAAAAAATTACTGTTCACGTCTTTTCTGCTGCTTGTTTCAACCGCTGGTGCATTCACTCAGGGAGTAAAGGTAGTGGGTTATCTGCCCACCTACCGTTTTTCCTGGCTTGCCGATATCGAATTTGAAAGAGTAACTCATGTGAACATCTCGTTCGCCAATCCGGACTCTTCCGGACAACTCTCTTTCGGCACTACGAATGTCTGGCCGGCCGTTGACATGGCTCATCAACACGGATGCAAGGTTTTTGTTTCGCTGGCAGGCGGTTATCTGACACCGGCGCAGGATGAAACGTGGAATTATCTGACACAACCAGCCAACCGGCCTGCTTTCATCCAGAAAATTGTGCAATACGTGCAGGCCAATAATTTTGACGGCGTGGATGTTGACCTTGAGTGGCAGTATGTAAAATCCTGGTACAGTCCGTTCATCCTTGAACTGAAAGCCGCGCTTCAGCCGCTGGGTATTCAGCTCACCGCAGCACTGCCCGGTGAATACAGGTACCCGGCCATTAACAATGCTGCGCTCGCTGCTTTCGACTGGATCAACATGATGATATACGACCTGACCGGCCCGTGGGCGCCTGATCAGCCGGGGCCTCACTCACCTTATTCCTGGACAGTGGAATGCGTGCAGTACTGGAAAAACCAGGGCGTACCGGGCAGCAAACTGACGCTCGGTGTCCCGTTTTACGGCTATAACTTTGGCGTATCACCCGTGGGCTCGTTTACGTTCCGGGGAATAGTAAGTCAGGATCCCGCCAACGCCTACACAGACCAGTCAGGGATGAAATACTGGAATGGTATTCCCACTATACAGGATAAAACGCTGCTTGCGCTACAGGAAGTGAGTGGTGTAATGATCTGGGAGCTCGGTCAGGATGCCTTCGGCAGCAATTCCAGCCTGTCGCTACTCAGGGCTATAGATCAGGTGATTGATGAAAATACTTCTTCCGTGGCTTCTGCCTCGCTTTCAGGCATCCGTGTATTTCCTAATCCTGTAACTGACTTTGTAAATATAAGTACTGACGGATCGGCCGAGCTGGTGGCGATTTACGATTTACACGGCCGGCTGATGCTCTCCGAAAAGCCGGGGGGCGGGGCTATCCGGCTCGATGTGTCCGGCCTTCCCGCCGGGTTTTACTGGCTTCATGTCATTGAAAGCGGGAGTCAGAAAATAACCAGAATACAGATAGCCGGGATATGAAACGGCAAGGGTGCGTTGCATCCGTCTGGCTGCCACGCACCCTTGAGGTACATTTTTCATGAGCACTGGAACGTATCCGGGTATTTCTGTCAGATCCGGAAAAACTCAGGAAAGCGAGTTCACAATAGTAGCAAAATCATCAGCTTTCAGGGAGGCACCGCCTATCAGACCGCCATCCACATCAGGCTGACCGAATAACTCGGCAGCATTCTGTGCGTTACAGGAGCCACCATACAGAATAGTAGTGTCTTCGGCAACCTGGGTGCCGTAGTGACTTGCGATAAGGCTCCTGATAAACCTGTGCATCTCCTGTGCCTGCCCGGAAGAAGCTGTGCGACCAGTTCCGATAGCCCAGATTGGCTCGTACGCAATTACAACCTTTCTGAAATTCGCCTCGTCGAGGTGAAACAGACCTGCTTTGAGCTGCGTTTCAACGTAAAGTTCATGCTTTTCATCTTCGCGGATATCCAGCGGCTCGCCGCAGCAAAAAATGGGGCGAAGTCCGTTGGAGAGCGCTTGATTCACCTTGGAAGCCAGCATTTCATTGGTTTCATGAAAATACTGACGGCGCTCGGAATGCCCGAGAATAACAAAAGACGCACCAGCCTGTGCAATCATCGCAGCAGAAACTTCACCGGTGTAAGCACCTTTAGTTTCATGATGACAATTCTGGGCTGCCAGATGGAAACCTTCTTGCCCATTGATCTGAACACCGACAGACAGCAGGCTGGTAAACGGAGGTGCCAGAACGACAAGCCCTTTGGGATGATGAATTTTTTCGAGGATGCTGGAAACAAGCGCCGAGCCTTCGGAGAGCGTGTTGTTTGTTCATCTTCCAGTTGCCTGCTACAATCTGTTGACGCATGGTGAAATGTATTTTTCGTTTAAATGTCTGTATTTTCGCGGCAAAGGTACAACACAAGCAGCATGAAGCGTTACTGTCTGGCACTCGATCTCAAACCCGATCCCGTATTGATCGCAGAATATGAATCTTATCACAGGGATGTATGGCCCGAAATACTGGAAAGTATCCGGGACGCAGGAATACTCCGACTCGAAATTTACCGGCTGGAAAACCGGCTTTTCATGATTCTGGAGGCTGATGACTCCTTCAGTTTTGAAAGAAAGGCCGCTCTCGATGCAGCCAATCCAGCTGTGCAGAAATGGGAGGATCTGATGTGGAATTATCAGCAGGCGCTGCCCTCGGCGAAAGCAGGGGAGAAGTGGCTCCTGATGGATAAAATATTTGAACTGTAAATCCGGCAAGGATGTCAGGTAACTCTTTCGGAACAATTTTCAGGCTGACCACTTTCGGTGAATCGCATGGTCCTGCCATTGGCTGTGTGGTGGACGGTTGTCCGGCAGGTCTCGATTTTGATTCAGCATTTATACAGAACGAACTCGACCGGCGCCGGCCCGGTCAGAGCCGCATTGTGACGCAGCGAAAGGAATCCGATTCCTTTGAGGTGCTGAGTGGCGTTTTTGAGGGTAAAACTACCGGCACACCTATTGCGCTGCTTATCAGAAATGAAAACCAGCGAGGTGCCGACTACGATCATCTCGCAGAAGCGTTTCGCCCCGGGCATGCCGACTACACCTGGGAGGCCAAGTACGGGCATCGCGACTTTCGCGGAGGCGGACGCTCGAGCGCGCGCGAGACGGCTGCGCGTGTGGCCGGGGGGGCAATAGCCAAACTGCTGCTCGGAAACAGTGGAATTAAAATCAATGCCTACGTGAGCCAGGTCGGAGATATTTCGCTGAATCGTCCATATAGCGAACTGGATTTTTCACAGACAGAGAGTAATCCTGTCAGGTGTCCGGATCAGGAAACTGCAGCGCGAATGGAAGAACTGATTATGCAGATCAGGAAAGAAGGTGATACCATCGGCGGGGTTGTCAGCTGTGTCATAAGCGGTTGTCCTGTCGGATTGGGACAGCCAGTATTCGACAAGTTGCATGCTGATCTGGGGAAGGCCATGCTTAGTATCAATGCAGTGAAAGGATTTGAGTATGGATCCGGATTTTCAGGCGCCTCCATGCGCGGATCAGTGCATAATGACATTTATGAGTCTGACGGAGACTCAGTTACTACCCGAACCAACCATTCCGGTGGAATTCAGGGAGGTATTTCCAACGGAATGGATATTTTTTTCAGAACGGCATTCAAGCCGGTTGCCACTATTATGCGTGATCAGGAGAGTGTCAACAGTGCCGGTGAGCGAATCATACTGAAAGGCAAGGGCCGGCATGATCCGTGCGTGGTGCCACGCGCCGTGCCTGTCGTGGAAGCCATGGCAGCGCTTGTGCTGGCCGATCACCTGCTTCTGATGCGTACAGATCGTTTATGACTGGTACCCCTTGTTATCGGTGCGTTTGTTGATGAGAGTAATTACCCCGGCTGCCAGCAGTAGTGAGAGCAGGGCAGCAACCACCGGTACACTGATGTCGTCTTCCAGATTGACAGATGACAGTCCCTGTTTGTGCAGATATTGCCCGAGTACCTGTGCCCCGTTGTTGAAAAGGTGCGCAATGGAAGGAACCCACAGGTTGCCGCTCTTCCAGTACAACCAGCCCAATACCATTCCCAGTACCAGTCGCGGAATAAACCCTTCCATTTGAAAGTGTGCCAGACTGAAAATAACCGCCGCGACGAAAAGTGCAACATACGGATTCTGCATAACGCGCATCAGCTGCCGTTGCACAATTCCTCTAAAAACAATTTCCTCTCCGATGGCTGGCAGAACCGCTATCAGAATCAGATTTCCAATCAATTCTGCGGGGTATTCCATGTTGAGCAGTCCCTTTAACACCTGTTCTGCCTGTTCCTCTGCCACTTTGAACGATTCGGGCAGGGGAATCTGCTGATTCAGTTGCAGCGTGAAAAGAACAAACGGAGTGGATATAATCATCAAAAGCAGCGCCAGCACAACGCAGATAATCGGGCCACGAGGTGTATGACCCTGTTCCGGGTCTGTAGAAAAGCCAGGCAGTGAACAAACCGCTGGCACAGAAGCCCGTCAAATGCCCCAGGCCGAGCTGAATCCTGATCTGCCACCTGTCGGCTTCCGGGGAGTCGGGCAACAGAGAAAGCGTGATATCCCACCCGGCTAAATGCGCAATCACACCATATAATATAGCACCAATACCCGAACCAAGAATGAACAAGCCAAGTTGGGTGAGCATGACAAGTCCCGGAGCAGGGTAGGGTTGACCGACCCGGATAAAATCCCTTTCCGCTTTATTATTGTTTAGTTCCATGTGATTTGTTTGTTTCCTGATCGTGTAATTTTTTGTTTTTCAGGTTCTTGGGGGCTATCCTTGAGGTGTTACAGACTTAAGCCGCAAAAATTTATACTTCTACGGGATAAATCACCGGTTTCAGGAAGTAGCTTTGCCGCCACAAGATAAGACCATGACGAGACTTAGTGTAAATGTAAATAAAGTAGCGCTTCTCAGAAATTCGAGAGGCGGCAACCTGCCTGATCTGGTTCAGGTGGCCAAAGACTGTGAAACTTTTGGCGCACAGGGTATTACGGTACACCCCCGACCCGACCAGCGTCATATACGTTACGACGACGTGCCTGCCCTCAAGTCGGCAGTTACAACGGAGTTCAACATAGAGGGCTATCCTGACAGGCAATGGCTCGACCTGGTGATAGCGAACAGCCCGGATCAGGCAACGCTGGTGCCCGATGAGCCCGGCCAGCTCACATCAGACAAGGGCTGGGATACAACAGGGCAGGGTAGCAGGCTCCGGGATATTATTAAGGAGTTAAAATCGCATGGCATACGGGTTTCTGTATTTGTTGATCCGGTGGGGGCCATGGTAGAGGGTGCACTCAAAGCAGGTGCAGACAGAATTGAATTTTACACAGGACCTTATGCGCATGATTTCTCAGCTGACCCGGCTTCTGCGGTAAAGGCATATACAGATGCTGCCCGTGTGGCCAATGAACTGGGAATTGGAATTAATGCCGGCCACGATCTGAATCTCAAGAACCTGAGCTATTTCAGAAACAACTGTCCGGGGTTGCTTGAGGTGAGTATTGGTCATGCACTGATTTCAGACGCACTTTATTACGGACTTTCCAACACTATCAAAATGTATTTGCGACAACTTTCATAAATGTATTTTATACGGAAAAGTCGTTTCATATTTTGACAAACCGGTCAATATAAAAACTTTATTTCAATAAAAATATTTTTGCGGCGTTTTTTGTCGTTTTTGTACATCCAACTTAATTTCTAAACCAACCATCTTTAGTATGAAGCGACTACTTTCTACATTCGCTTTGGTCTTTGCGGTTCTTGGAATTGCAATGGCCCAGCGTTCGGTGACGGGTACAGTTACTGGCGACGACGGTGAGGCTCTCATCGGCGCATCAGTAGCCATCAAAGGTGCCGCAGGCGGTGCCCGTACAGACGCTAACGGCAAGTACACAGTTAATGTACCTGCCGGTTCAAGTGTTCTTGTGTTTTCCTACACAGGGTACAACACACAGGAAGTTACACTTGGCGCCAACAACGTTGTTGATGTTGTGCTGGCAGCCGGTGTACAACTCAATGAAGCCGTTGTAACGGCTCTTGGTATCTCCCGCGAGCAGAAATCGCTGGGTTATGCCGTTCAGCAAATCAGCGGTGACCAGGTCAGAGGGGCTCGCGATGCAAACATCGTGAACTCGCTGTCGGGTAAAATTGCCGGTGTGAACGTTGTAAACTCCTCCGGTAACGTGGGTGCTTCATCCCGTATTGTTATCCGCGGTAACAACTCTATCACTGGTGAAAACCAGCCGCTTTTTGTTGTAAACGGTATCCCTGTTGACAACTCCAACCGTGGCAACGGTAACACGCAGTTCGGTGGTGTTGACTTCGGTAACGCTATTCAGGATATTAACCCTGATGACATCGAGTCAATTTCTGTACTGAAAGGCCCTAACGCGGCGGCACTCTACGGTTCACGTGGTGCCAATGGTGTCATCCTTATCACTACCAAAACAGGTAAAGGCGCCCAGAAAGGTCTCGGTGTTTCCTACAGCGGCGACATCGGCTTCTCTCAGCCATTCCGTCTTCCTACGTATCAGAACCAGTTCGGACAGGGTGTTGACTTCCAGTTTGGCTATGTTGACGGTACCGGCAACGGACTGTTTGACGGTGTTGACGAAAGCTGGGGTCCTTCTTTCGATGCTGCTATCAATGGTGCCGACGGTATTGACAACGATGGCGACGGTCAAACTGACGAAAGCGGTGAAGGTGCACTGATAGACCAGTTCACCGGCAAGCAGCAGCCATGGGTAGCTCACCCCGATAACGTGAACAGTATCTTCGAAACAGGTATTACATTCACTAACAATGTGGCTGTTACTGCCAATGGCGAACGTGCCAATGCCCGTTTCTCCTTCACCAACATGGATCAGAAGGGTATGGTTCCCAATACAGACCTGAAGCGTAATACCTTCAACCTGTCGCTGGGAATGAAACTGAACGACAAGATTTCTACTGACGGTAATATCACGTACACTACTCTGAACTCTAACAACCGTCCGGGTATCGGTTACGCTGGTGATAACATCATCCAGCAGACAATCTGGGCAGGACGTCAGGTGGACTGGGACTATCTCCGCGCCAACTACAATCAGCGCGATGAAATGGGCAATATTGTAAACTGGAACCACAACTACCAGAACAACCCGTTCTTTACACTGTACAACAACACCAAGCCACAGGCCCGTAACCGTGTGAACGGATACTACGCTGTTAATTATCAACTGCTGCCGTGGTTGAAAGCAACCGGTCGTATTGGTACTGACTACTACAATGATCACCGTGAAATTCGCTTTGAACAGGGAACAGTTGATTATCCAAACGGTCAGCTCCAGACATTCGACTACACCTCTACAGAGACGAACTCCGACCTGCTTTTCACTGCGAACAAGAATATCACGGATAATTTCTCAATTCTTGCAACTGCAGGTATCGCTCGTCGCGATAACAAACTCACCGGTAACGAACTCACAGCGCAGGCGCTGGTTGTACCGAGCATTTTCAACTTTTCCAACGCCGACGGTGCAATCAATGTGAACCAGTTTTCACAGAAGTCGCGCATCAACTCGGTACTCGGAAGCTTGTCTCTGGGTTTCTACAACTTTATCTACCTCGACGCCTCTGCTCGTAACGACTGGTCTTCCACACTTCCGGCTTCTTCCAACAGCTACTTCTACCCGGCGCTTAACGTGGGTGTTGTACTGTCTGAAAAGGTGTCCATCCCGGGTATTTCATACCTGAAAGTGCGCGGTGGTCTGGCAAAAGCCGGTAAAGACACCGATCCTTACCGTCTGGCCTTTGTGTATGGTGCTCTTACTCCATGGGGTGGCGTTCCGTCCTTTACGGTTCCCGGATCTCGTCCGAATAATTCACTTATTCCGGAAACTGCCGAATCTGCAGAAGCTGGTCTCGAACTGCGCGCATTCAAAGATCGCGTAACACTGGATGTTACATATTATAACACCAGCTACATCAACCAGATTATTCCGCTGAACGTTTCCTCTTCTTCCGGCTTCACCAGCCGTGTTGCCAATGCTGGTACAATCCAGAACAATGGTGTAGAGGTTCAGCTCGGACTTACTCCGGTTAACAGCAATGATTTCCGCTGGGATATCAACCTGAACTGGGCGAAGAACAATTCAATGGTTAAAGATCTCCCGGATGGAGTTACAGAAATTACCCTGAATACCAACTGGGGCCTGCGTCTTGTCGCTCGTGAAGGTGAGCCTTACGGAGTTCTGGTGGGCCGCCGTGTGAAGCGTGCACCTGATGGTCAGATCATCGTGAGCCCGACGACTGGTCGTCCAATTCAGGATGTTGATGCCAATGGAAGTAACACCAACTTTGTGCTTGGTACCATTACGCCTGACTGGACGGGCGGTATCCGCAACACATTTACCTACAAAAACCTGTCGCTCAGTGCACTGATTGACATGCGTCAGGGTAGCGATGTGTTCTCCATGACTTACATCTTCGGTCGCTATGCCGGTGTACTCGATGAGTCTCTCGAAGGTCGTCGCACAGTTGATGAAGTTAAAAACGGCTACAACTTCGGTGGTGTTTATGAAGTTAAGGATGCCAGTGGCGCCGTAACAGGCTACGAAGCCAACACTGTTCTGCAATCTGCCGAGCAGTGGAATGCCGATTTCTACAACCGCCGTCACGACCGCGGTGTATTCGACGGTTCTTTCGTGAAACTGCGCGAACTGACATTGAGCTACAACCTGCCCAAGACCTGGTTCAGCAACTCATTTGTCAGCGGACTGCGGATCGCTGCTTACGGCCGCAACCTGGCGCTGCTGAAGAGCAATATCCCGCACGTGGATCCTGAAACAGCGTTCGATAACTCCAACGCGATGCAGGGTATCGAATTCGGACAACTTCCATCAGCCCGTACATTCGGTCTGACGGTTGGTGCCAATTTCTAATGCACTGGCAATTAACAACATTAAAACTTGAATTTCTATGAAAAATATCAAAGTTTGGATGCTGATCCTGATGGTTGCATTTTCGAATGCCTGCACCAAGGATTTTGAAAGCATCAACACCAATCCCAACCGTCCTGAAGAGGTGCCTCTCGAGAACGTGTTAATTTCTGCTGTCTCTCAGGGTGTTCGCCGTACACACGGTGCCAGCATGAACATGACTTATGCCGGTCTGTGGGCACAGCACTACGCCAAGATTCAGTATATTGATGAAGACTGGTACGAATACCGTCCGGATGCACTCACAGCGCACTGGGATGGTATGTACACCGGCCCGCTCGCCGATCTGCAGGATATCATCAGCCGCGCTCCAAATCCGAGCAATATGCGTGCTGCTGCCATGACCATGAAGGCATATTACTTCTCAATCATGACCGATATGTGGGGTAATATCCCGTACAGCGAGGCGCTTGACCCCGATCGCACATTCACACCTGTTTACGACAGCCAGGAATCAATCTACGCTGATCTGATTACCCAGCTTAAGACGGCTGCCGATATGTTTGATGCCGGTGGCGATAACCTCGGTGCAGGCGATCTGTTTTACAATGGTGATGTTACACTTTGGAAAAACTCCGGGTGCATCCAACCCGATCTACAGCAACAAAAATAACGATGGCCGTAACGACCACGCCGTGAGCAAAACCCTGGTTGACCTCATGACTGGTGACCCGCGTCTGCCTGTATTCGCCGATGTGAATAATGCCGGTGTTTATGTAGGTCAGCCCAACGGTACAGTTGAGCCAAACCCGTTCTCTGCTGTATCTCAGATCGGTACTGCATTCCGCAATGATCCGACCAATCCGTCGTACCTCTTCACTTATGCAGAAGTGCTGTTCATCAAATCTGAAGCAAACAACGACAAACAGGCTTACCTGGATGCTATCGCTGCCTCTTGCGAACAGCATGGTGTAACTGCCGACGCTGCTTTCCTCGGAACAGTCGGTGCTGCTTACGATGCCAATGCTGCCCGCGCCCGCGCTACGCACAAGTGGGTTGCACTGTTTGGTGATGGCTGCGAGGCTTTCTCCGAATTCCGCCGTACGGGCTACCCTGCTGAAGTAGTGGAAGTTCCGAAGAGTTCTTTCCCGGGTCAGGGTGTACCTCGTCGCTTTGCCTATCCTACAAGCGAAACAGGCAATAACAAGGCCAACCTCGAAGCCGCTATTCAGGCTCATAGTGTTGATGCAACCGGTATTTTCGGAAACAAAATGTGGTGGGCCCAGTAATTTTCTGACTCCCCTGAACAAGCTCTAAAATAAAACCCCGCATTCTTCTCAGGAAGAGTGCGGGGTTTGTCATTGTATATGGTACCGGATGAGTCATTCAATATGAACATCTACCTTTTTGGCGGGACCCTTGTCGGGTGTATTTTTATCTTCTCATACCCTCTGGCGGCGACCAGCTCTCTCTGTTCGAGTGTTGAATAATTACTCTATGCCTGTTTTATGGCTTCTTCGATGGTGAGTCTTCAAATGCCTCGTCGAATATCCGCTGAAAAATGCCGTTAATTGGTCAGTACAAATGAAGTACGACTTTGAACTAAAATTACACGATTTTGAATACATTAACACAACAGGCAGTTTTGTAACCTGGCCTGGAAATCGAGGATTCCAGGCCAGGTTACAAAACAGTCTTTGCCTGAGGACTACTTATTTTCAATCTTGCCGGAACTATCTCCGGATATTTCCGGATTATTCCTCGAGTGTACCTTTGCTATGGAGCCGTCCGAGGCCGAGACCCGGGCATTTTCGGCAAACCAGCCGTTGGCATTCAGGATAGAGCCATCGGTAAGCGTGGCATTCAGGTCGCCGCCTTTTCCGGTCAGATCCATAATGGAGCCATCGGAAAGGATTATCTCAAGTCTGTCGCGGGCATCGAGAAAACCCCTGATGATACTGCCGTCGCGGGCTACTACAGACGCCTCAAACACATTGAAACCTCGTATGGTAACTATTGAGCCGCTCAGTGCATAAAGCGAATTGAAATCGGGTGTTTCGATGATAATTTTCACTTTATCGGAAGCCCGCCTGCTTTTACCCTTGAAAGTAATCTTGTCGCCTGATTCAATGGTTTCAACATCGTCCGGATTCCCTTCAACGGACAATCAGTACACAGGATACCGTCCCGGGTCATCACATAAATGCGGTCGGGTTTCCGGGAGAAGTAATTATTGTCATTCTTGTAGCTATACCCTTCGGATCCGGCTGACACCCTGTCGTTGATAAATTCGTCGAAGCAGATGTATTTTCCTTCGGGTACACTGATGAGAATTTCAATATGCTGTGCCCGCCATTTACCGCTTTCCGACAGGGCAAATCCGGTGGGAATACGCAGGTGATTCCGATCGGCGGAAATATTGAAAATGATATTTTCTGCGTGTTCGGACGCCTTTTCGCGCGAACTTCCCCTGGCAGTTATCGTCTGTGTACATTCAAAGCGGCCCGATTTGCTGCGTTCGACCACAATATTGACACTGTTATCAAACTCCATATCCGAGATATTGCCGTTGAAATCGCGCCAGTCGCCCTCGAAATTACTGTTCATCCTGATTCCTTCCACGCGGAGTGTATCGGAACCCAAATTGTCAAGCTCGATTCTTTTGATATAGCTTCCCTCCCTGCGGTATTCCTGCTCACCGACGGGAAGGCTGAAATTAGATTCAGTACCCATAGAACAGTCAGGCCGGTAGAGGTCCAAGCGGGGGTACGGGTTTTGAACACAATACGCGTGAAAAGCAGGCCGAGTCCGAGCACCGGAATTCCGATGAGAAAAAGGATATTGGTGAAAGCCAGCCAGGTTGCTGCGTTACTGAACGGACTGAAATAGCTTATAAATGGAGCAGCAACAAACATGGCCCATATTCCGGCAATCCAGGTACTCGCCAGCGAGAGAAACAATGCTATGGCTATAATGATTGCAATCAGCCCCATGAATTTCACAAAAAATCTGATCAGCAGGGCAAAGGCACGTCCGATAGTAGAAATACCCGTATGGACGGCATTGGTAGCGCCTTTGCCTGTTCTTTTGGCTTCATTTCCAACATTATCAAGCCTGTTTCCGAGGCGATCGAACCCGTCTTCCACTTCTTTGGCAATATTATCCATATTAATCGGTTCACCCCGCATGGCCAGGCGGTCGGAAGAGTTGCGCGCCGGTGGCACCAGAATCCAGATCAGGATATACGCAGGCACCCAGAACCCGAATGAGATAAAAGCGAGCAAGACAAAAATAAGTCGCATCCAGACGGGATCGGCCATTCCGAAGTAGGATGTGAGGCCTGAGCATACTCCTCCCACTATGGCATCCTGTTCGTCGCGGAAAAGTCTTTTTCCTGTGCGCACTGCCGCTTTTCCGGAGCTGCTGACCTGTTCGTTATTTTCAGTAGCAGCCTCGCCCGAGCCGAAATCTTCGGGTTTACCCATCATACTGGCCGCTGCTTCCACATCGGGCAGCATGACAATAGTGCGTGTTCCCATACTTCCCGAGATAATTTCACCCATACGTGCCTCGATGTCGCTCAGTATTTCATCGCGTCCTTCCCGTTCGCTGAACCGGAGGCGTATTTTTTCGAGGTAGTTTTTCAGGTATTCGTAGGCGTCGTCGTCAATGGTGAGTGCGTAACCGCCGAGATTGATATTGAGAATTTTGTTCATGATGTCGGATGTTAGTTGTTCGTTCGGTTTTCGGTTTACTTTTGAATGGTCTGGTTCACGGAACTGACAAGCTGCCCCCAGCTGTCGGACAGCGTCTCAAGGAATTTCAGGCCCGTTTCTGTTATTTTAAAGTACTTGCGGGGTGGCCCCGAGGTGCTTTCTCTCCAGGAGTAGTCGAGTAGTCCGTCGTTTTTCAGTCTTGTGAGCAACGGATAGAGTGTTCCCTCGACGATGATCAGATCATTTGTTTTGAGCTTGGCAATAATATCTCCGGGATACATTTCCTCCCCTTCAATTATTGCGAGGATACACATCTCAAGCACCCCCTTTCGCATCTGCGCTTTCGCATTTTCAATATCCATGACTGCAGGTTTTTATCGGGTTGACGTTGGAATTGAAGGCAATTTTTCTTTTCGCTGATTCACTGGAAGCATACAGTCATTCTGTATGATTATGCTTGCGGAGTCTGTTTCAAGTCGCGGTGAAATCGTAAGGATGCTGGCCGGAAGGAGGGTAGAGCGCAGCAGTATTTCGGGAGCGCCTGGAGCAGCCAGTCCTGTTCCTATATTTACCAGAATCGTTACCCCAGCCAGAAAAAGCATCCAGGGTTGCACTTTTTTCTTGTTTTTCATGTGAGCGCCTCTTTATTGGCAATGCAAAGATAATGGCATTGCTTGGTATTTTGCAATACATAGAACTAAATTTTTTTTAGTAGTGCTTTCGAGAGGGTAGAAAGTGAGCAAAAATAAAGTATTGCTGATTTATTTGTTGGTGACAGAAATGAGCTGGTATGAAATATCAAAGGGTTAATAAAAAAATTACGTTGCAAATAATCGTCTTATCAGATAAACACACTAATATTGTGCTTTGAGATAAGTAATCAACCGTTACCAGTTAATAGTGACACCCTGAATATCTCCGGGTTCTATTCCAAAATACTATTAAGTTTCGTGCGGGATAATTATTAGTCAGCCACTTTATCAACATCAAATACATAGCACCATGACTCACAGAGTATTTAATGCAGTCATCATAGATGACGAACAGGACAGTATTGATCTGCTCAGTTTGCTCCTTCAGCAGGAATGTCCGGAAATAAATGTTGTTGCAAAATGTACAGGATCGGCCGATGGAATTCGGGCCATCCGGGAATCTTCTCCCGAGGTAGTGTTTCTAGATATCGAGATGCCTGAAATGAACGGCCTTCAAATTGTTCAAAATATTGGATCTGCCAAATTCTATCCGGTTTTCACCACGGCCTACAGCCAGTATGCAATCAATGCGATCAAACTGGGTGCCTTCGATTACCTGTTGAAGCCGCTCCGTCGCGACGAACTGAGGCTGCTTATGAACCGCCTGCTGGCACACGACAGCCAAAAGGAAAATAAACTGTCAGCGGAAGCTATTGTCAGCTTTTTGACCAACCTGACTACAGGTACTACACAGATACGAATTACCGTTCAGGAGGGCGACCAGTACCATTTTCTGTATCTGAACGAAATTCAGTATCTTGAGGCAAGTGGTAACTATACCCGATTTGAACTGACTGATGGCAGAAGTATAACGGTGGCCAAAACCCTGGGACATTTCTCCGACCTGCTCGAATTGCATGGTTTCTTCCGTACGCACGCCTCTTATCTGGTGAATCTGTCAACAGTGAACACCTACATCAAGGGTTCTGTTGGCAGAGTGATTATGAGAAACGGACACACCATACCAGTAGCGAAAAGCCGTAAAGAATTATTTCTCAGTAAAATATAATGCGGAGAAGCCTTCTTGTATTTGTTATTCTACTGCTGTGTAGCGATGCTGATGTGGCTGCGCAATACCTGTCGGTGCGACACCTCAACAGAGAAAATTTGTTGCCTACGCAGGCAATTAATGATGTTTACGTTGACAGCAGCTCTGTGATGTGGCTTGGATCGAACCTGGGCCTGTACCGCTTTGACGGGCACAACTATGACTACATAGAACTTTTCAGCAAATCCGATAATGCCTATTTGCATCAGATAAAGCGGTTAACCGCAGATAAAGGAGGTGCTGTTTATCTGTCGTTTACCAACAACGGATTTGGTGTTTTGTCGCCCGACGGGTCATTTGTCCATTATAAAAACATTCCCGGAGCAGGTGATGCACAGATTAAAGACAATGCCATAGATTATATTCTTGATCTCGGTGATAAGGTCATGCTGATCTTTGAACGGGTTGGTATAGGATTTTATGACAAAAAAAGCAGGACGTTCAGCGCCGTCGCACCTTCGGTTGTACTGAACAGAATGGAAGATCTGCCCGCAATTGATTTCCTTTATCGCGCTGTTGAAGATCCGGAGAAACCCGGGAATGCCTGGATAACCGGTCGGGCAGGTATGTTCTACTGGGATGAGAGCGGATCAAAGCTGTCTCTTTTTCCGCTCGATTCATCATTTTCCCAACAACCTCCGTCCAACGCAATACTGTCCGATAACAAGGGCCGGTTATATCTGGGCGGCTGGGGGGAAGGACTTCACATATTCAACACTAAATCGCGAACCTGGGAGAAGCGAATACCTGTAGCCAGCGGTGTTGACCTGGGTATGATCACCTGTCTGGCATGGAAATCTGACCACGAACTCTGGTTAAGCACGCGTGATTACGGGTTTTACTCACTGAATTTGAAGAATTTGGCCTGTAAACTGGAACTGCCACTCCAGAAAGATCTCGACAAATCTTCAGATATTAATTACAGTACCGACACCTACATAGTAAAGATGGTCTCTCTGGGCTATAATTCGTGGTGTATGGTGAAATCGGGCAGACTCGGTCTGGCATTTCTCTACGAAGAACGTCAACTTTTCAAGAAGTACCAGACTGGAGTAAGTATGCACAGTTTTGTAGCCGGACAGGATGATACCGACTACCTGGTCACCAATCGGCCGTTTTTTTTCGCACGAAACCGCATTACCGGACAATTGTCAAAAATCCCGATAGAACCATTTATTGGAGATGCCGGATTCAAAGAAGGATTCACCGATGAAAGTGGTACTTTACATATAATAGGGTGGAAGGGTATTTACAGGTATCGGAAAGGCAACAGTAGTGCCGTACACTGGAAACTGCCGTTACTCGATAGTCTGGTCAGAAGTGACAGGGTTATCGAGGCGATATCAGGGCATTATGATCAGTCGGGTAAAATCTGGCTCGGTACGAAAAGGGGGATCTATACTGTGGCGAAGTTATCCGGCAGATCGTCTGAAGACTGGCGCATGTTTGGCAAATCCAATAATAATATGCTCACCTGGTTTCAGGATATCCATCAGACACCTGACGGGAGCGTCTGGTTTGCAGCTGATGAAGGGGTGGGGCGTACCAGAGATAATGGCTTGAATTATGATTACTTCGGACAGAACGATTTTCTGAATATTGGAATAGGAATTGCTGATTTCAGCTCAATTCAGCATGATAATGAAGGCAGGCTCTGGCTGGGTGGTGTCAGTGCCGGATTCGGCTTTTTTAATTGGAAAGATACGACAAAAATAAGGTATACGCCATTCGTATCTTCGGACCCCGGACCTGAAACCATACTCAGTGAGGTATCCAGTCTTACACGTGACCTGCACGGCAATATATGGGGTATTTATCAGAGTGGGCTTTTCCGCCTTGATGCCAAGAATCTAAGACTTCAGACTTTTGGCCTTGAATTCGGTATTTCGGAAGGAGCCATTTTTACACTGGACACTTTCCCCGGAGGATATCTTTACGCAGGTTCAGAAGGGGGCTATATAGTATTTCATCCGGATACCGTGGTGAATGCAGCGCATATACCCCGTCTCAGTATATGGAAGGCGAGTCTCCTGGGCCTTGAAGAACCAGACACTCTTTTCAGCCCGGACAAGTTGACACTGGATTATCCCCGGAACGGTATTGAAATCGTGTTGTCTGTCAGGCCCGCCTGGCTTGCCACCGTCTTTAACTTCAGATACCGGATGTCTGACTCCGACACAACAGCCTGGATGTATATAAAAGGCACGAACATACTCACATTATGGAATCTTCAGCCTGGTAATTATTCACTTGAAATACAAATGGCTGATGCTTTGGGGAATTATCGAGATGCGTCAACCCTTAAAATTCCTGTAGAAATCAGGGCAGCCTGGTGGCAGACCTGGTTGTTCAAAACCTCGGCACTGATCTTCTTTATGGGATTAATTGCCTTTGCCTGGTTCAGGCGGCAAAAGCAGATCAGGGAAGACCTGAAGTTGAAAAAAAAGCTGACTGAACTCGAACTGGCCAACCTGCGTACGCAGATGAACCCGCATTTTATATTCAACAGTCTGAATACAGTCAAATTACAGGTAGTGGGTGGCAAACCCAAAGTAGCGGAGGCCTATCTCGACCGATTCAGCCGGCTCATGCGAAGAGTTCTTGACTATTCCTCCAAAGATTTTATTTCACTGGAAGACGAAATTGATTTTCTCAAAGAGTATGTGGAAATGGAGCAGATCAGATTCAGGGATTCCTTTGAATGCGAAATTGAGACCCCCGATGAAAGTCTGGGTTGGAACTTTATACAGATTCCCCCGATGGTACTTCAGCCTTATGTAGAAAATGCGATCAAACACGGTTTGCTCCCGTTGAGAAGCGGAAACAGAAAACTGACTATATCTGTAAAACTCCAGGATGAAAGATGTATTCTCTCCGTTCACGATAACGGAATAGGCAGACCGGCCGCAGCGGCATTCAAATCATCAGGAATCTCGTTCGGCAATTCCCGCGGTATGCAGATAAGTCAGGATCGCCTCGCCCGAATAGCACCTGTTGCTCTGCCTGACATGAAACTGGAGGTGCTGGATATCTACGACGAGCATGGCTCGGGGGCTGGTACAGAGGTGCGGATATCGTTCAGTTTTGAAGGCTGAAAAATCCAAATAATAATTTAAATGGCTAACTACACAGTCAGAAGAGCCAATTAATAAATACCCCGAACGGGTTTGATTTTTTTATTACACTTTTGCAACAGTTGTTCGCAAAGGAAGAAAGCCTTGTGCCCCCTGTATGGCACCGGACAAAAACCACTGAAACAAATTCTACTCCCGGCCCCCCCCCCTGCTGCATACCGGCAAGCAGGACGTTAAAGACGGAAACACCAAATGTAAACTGGTCCTTCAGCCAGATTTTATCTAGTATGTTAATACGCTAACAGGTTATTAACTTAGTTTCCTGGAGTTACTTTTTTCCCTTTAGAAGTAAATCAGGGTTTATTTGCCCCCGTTCCTGAGCAGAACGGGGTTTTTTTTTCGATAGAGCATTCAGGGCGTGCTGTTAAGAGCTTGTTCATCAGACTGAAACGCCATATAATCAGTCTGTGAAAAGCGAATAAAAAGGCAGCTTTTGAACTAAACGGGCAATTTTTTGGTTATTGTTGCTTAATTTTCTGATATTTGTCGCCAATTCAAGAAAAACTGGCCAACATGCGACTGATTTACATTCTTATTGCCTTTTTGTTGTTTTCCTGCAGTTCTTTGCCCGGATCTGCCGATCTCGTGGAAGAAAGGGAGGTTCCGGCTACTCCGGTAGGCTGCGACACCTGCTTTTATCCGGTGGTTATGGTGCACGGTTTCCTGGCCTCCGGTGATACCTGGACGAAATTTCAACAGTTATTTCACACGAATGGATACAAAAGCAAGTTCATCCATGCATTCGACTGGAACAGTCTGAATCAGCTTGGGGGCAATACACCTCAGTTGCTCGATCAGTTTATTGATCAGGTATTGCAGGAAACAGGAGCTACTCAGGTGCGACTGATAGGTCACAGTGCCGGTGGCGGCGTGTGCTACACTTATCTGTCAGATCCGGTGAGAGCCGCCAAAGTGGACGGATATGTGCACATTGGTTCTTCTGTTCAGACAACAGCGGCCGGCCCGGGCGGTACCGAGCCGACGCTCAACATCTGGAGTACAGAAGATGAAATTGTTCAGGGCGGTAATATCTCCGGAGCCCAGAACGTACAACTGAGCGGAAAAGATCACTACGAAGTGGCAACAGGCAAGGAATCATTCACTGCAGTATGGCAGTTTTTCCACAATACACTTCCGCCAACAACAGAAATAAAGGTGCAGGGCCCGCTGGTATGTGTAGCCGGAAAAGTACTTTTTTTCGGAGAAAATACGCCGCTGGCAGGTGCAACGGTACAGATATGGGAAACAGATCCGGCAACTGGCGAACGGGTAAAAACTACACCCGATTTTACTTTTACGACTGATGCAGCCGGTAAATGGGGCCCTGAAAATATAAAGGCGAGTACTACTTTTGAATTCGTAGCAATACCAGCCTCACCCAACCAGCGGACTATCCATTACTTCAGGGAACCAATCGTTCATCTGAACAGTTTTGTCTATCTGCGTACCATTCCGCCGCCACCGTCACTGGCAGGTCTGCTGCTCGCCGGTTTGCCCAGTTCACCGGGACAAACAGTACTGAATGTTTTTTCCGGTAGTCAGGCAGTTGTAAACGGACGTGATACGCTCACCGCAGCGAACTCCGTATTGTCAACTCCGCAGTATGCAAGCCCGTCAAAGACTGCCATCACGTATTTCCTGTACGACGACGGCGACGGAGTGACAGAATTGACCCCGGTCGGAGCCTTTGGCGGCTTTTCCTTCCTGAACGGTGTTGATATGTATTTTCCAACCACAATACCCCAGACGATTCCGCTTGTTATGAATCAGCGCGTACTGAATGTGCGCAATATCAAGTCTTCCGACGGAATTGTTGTGGGTGTTTTCGACTGATGAACATACTGTCTTCATTAAGGCTGCTGATTTGGCTTTTCAAACTGCCTGATCTCTCCAAAACAAGGCCCGCCAACAGAAAAAATCTGGTTTCTTCTATCAAAAGGCTCCGTGTCGCTATCGTATGGATGGCTTTGGCTGTTGTGGCGGGAATGCTGGGTTACCGCATCATAGAGGGTTCGTCTTGGTTCGACTCCTACTATATGAGTCTGATAACCCTTTCTACGGTGGGATTTGGTGAGGTTATCCCGCTGAGTCATGAAGGCAGGGTTTTCACATCCTTTCTGGTATTATTCAACATCGGGCTCTTCACATTTTCAGTTTCCACCATCTTCAGTATTTTCGCAGACCCTGAAATCAGACACATATTTATGGAGTTAAACATCATAGATCGAATCAACAAGCTGAACGGGCATACAATTATTTGCGGTTTCGGGAGACACGGCGGTGAGGTCTGCAATGAACTGCAAAAGCAGAAAACATCATTTGTAATTATTGAATCAGATTCCAGAAGGGTTCACTGGCTGGAGCAGGAGTCGGATTACCTGTTTATTGAGGGTGATGCTACCGAGGACGCCGTACTGGAAAACGCAGGAATAAAAAGAGCATCCACGCTGATTCTTACTCTCCCCGAAATGGCAAGTAACCTGTCAGGGGTAATCACGGCCCGGAGTATGAACCCTCAGATCAAGATAATTGCCCGTGCAACAAAACCGGCCGATGAGCTCAAGCTTTACCGTGCGGGTGCAGACCACGTGGTGCTGCCGGAAAGAATAGGCGGTTTCTTCATGGCTAATCTTGCCAAAAGACCCGATTTGATAGAGTATATCAGTTTACTTGCCAATATGCAGCCGCATGACCTCATTCTGGAAGAAATTCCTGTGAAGGAAATAAAAAAGGATTTCATGGGAATGAGCATAGATGAACTCTCATTCATTGCACAGGAACTTCCTCCGATTGTTGCGGTTCGTTATCCCAATGGTCGTTTCGAACTGCACCCCGCCACACATACCATACTGGACAGCGACCTTTGTATTCTGGTACTCGGCAGTCCCGAACAAATCAAATCGTATAAGGAATAAAAGTATTAATTTTTTTTTAATATAATTGAAACAAGCCAAATTATTCTCTATTTTTGCATAAAATCAAACTTTTAATCCGGGCGCTGTCACTGTGGCCCGGTTTTTGATTTCCAGATACTTGCTCCATAATCTGGCTTGTGACATTCCGGTTGTCTGTATGATGGTCAGGAATTGTCATATCTCTCCTTAATCCCCTGAATATCCCGTATTCAGTCCGCTACCATGTTCATCTTTAAACAACCGATTATGCTTAACAGGCTCATTTTCACATTTTCAATGTTAATGACAGGCGTTGCAGGGGTGTCCGCTCAGGGACTTTTTGCCTGCCAGTCTCCTCCCTACTTCTCCTATAATTGCGCTGCTACCTGTATTACCTGCGACCTGGATGGTGCAACTGGCAATACGTCTATTGTAGCGCCTCCCGGTTTTCACCCGGCACTCTGTCACGGTGATCTTGTGGTTGAAAACCCTAACTGGTTCGGCTTCATCGCAGGAAGCACCAATATACTTTTCGCCATAACACCGGGTACGTGTACAACCGGTACCGGACTCGAGGCTGCTGTTGTAGATAACTGTCTGACTACCATCACGTGCGTGCCCGGACCAGTATTTCTGAATCCTGCCGGAGCGTTTATTGTTCAGGCTGCCGGACTTGTTGTAGGGCGTCGTTATCAGCTCGTTATTGATGGCTATAATGGTTCCATGTGCCCGTACACTATCTCCGTAATCAGCGGCTCCACAGTAGCACCCCCGCTGGGCGCTGTTGACCAGATTACAGGAAACCAGACAGTGTGCCCGCAGGGTACGGATACTTACTCAATCCCTCCGGTTGATAATGCTGTTTCCTACACCTGGTCGGCACCGGCCGGAGCAAAAATCAACGGGGGCAGTAATGTAGTTACCCTGCCTGCAACAGGAAACAACAACTCCGTGGAAGTTACTTTCGGAAACGCCGGTGGGAATGTGTGTGTGACTGTATCAAATGCCTGCTCTGCTCCGGTAACCAGGTGCTTCCCGGTGTCTAACGTGCCAATTCCGCCCACCATACTGCCCAATGAATTTGTCTGCTACGAACAGATTCCATACGAATGGCCGGAAGAACCGCATACCATTCTCGCCGCTCCCGGAGTTTATACGCTTACCTCAACACCCTACGACTCTTACATCGGATGCGACAGTGTGGTTAGACAAACCCTGCGCGTTTTGCCCCTGAACCAGGTCACGTTGCCTGTAAAATACCTCTGCAAGGACGAATGTTATGAAATCAACGGTTTAACCTATTGCGAAACCGGCCAGTTTCAGGAAACACTCATTTCGCAATTCGGCTGCGACAGTTTAGTAAATTTCACCCTTGTCAGGATTCCGGCAAAAGCACTGGTTCAACAACCAGATACTATCACCTGCGCTGTTACATCTGTTCCTCTGTCCGGCGTGGGTTCCACAACCGGAAATACTGTTTCATACAGGTGGCTCAATCCCGACGGACAGGTAATCAGTAACGCCATTACTGCTATTGCCGACAGGCCGGGTCAGTACGCTTTTATAGTCCAGAATTTTATCGGAGGCGTTGCCTGTCGGGACACAGCTATTGTCGAGGTACCTGGCAATCTGATACCGCCACTGGCTGAAGCCGGGCCCGACAAGGTACTTACCTGTATTATAACGGAGGTACAACTGGACGGATCCGGATCAACCGGCCCAAATTATTCCTACTTCTGGAGGACGCTGATTGGCGGCAATATTGTATCGGGAGCTACCACACTGACTCCTACAGTAAATGCCCCCGGAACCTATTCGCTGCGCGTAACCGACCTGCACAATGGTTGTACCAGTGTTTCAAATGCCGTAGTGCGGCCGCGCTTGACTCCTCCTTCTGTAAACCTGACCGGTGGTACGGCTACCTGTACAAATCCAAATGTCACTGTCAGGCTGATCACGGATGCTGATGCACCTTCCTTCTCATGGTTAGGGCCGAACGGGTTTGTTTCCACGCAGCAAAATCCGGTAGTAAATGTGCCGGGATCTTATCACGTTACTATAACCAACGGAGAAACAGGATGTACCAGCACAGGTACTGTCCAGGTTGTCAATGATGCTGACCCGCCCGTAATTGCAGTGGTTGGTGGAGATATCACCTGTAACCGGAATATTGCTACAATCAGTGTGAGTTCACCAGTTCCGGGCGTTACTTATTCCTGGACGGGTCCGAACGGTTTTGTTTCCTCGCAGGCTGTTACAACAACAACGCAACTGGGCGACTACAATGTTGTAGTAACGGCTCCCAACGGATGTATTTCAACAGCCACCACGCAGGTCGTGCTCAATACGACGCCTCCCGGCACCACACTCGGCGTAACAACGCACCTCAACTGCAATAACTCCTCGATTAATCTGCTGGCCTCCAACGTGGGCAATCCGGTTGTTATGTCTCACCAGTGGACACTACCCGGGGGTAATACCACCTCTACAGGCAATCAGGCATTTCTTCCGGTTACTGTCCCGGGCGACTATGGCGTGTTTGTTATCAATACCAGTAACGGATGCTCCAGTGCCGCCAGTTTCACCGTCTATCAGTATGATCCTGTTTCGGCTTCTTTATCCGGACTGACTGATGCCAGATGTGCCGAATCTCAGGATGGCAGTGTAACTGCAGTTCCGGGCGGAGGTAACGGTATCTATTCTTACGAGTGGAATAATGGTGGCTCCGAAGAGGTAAACGACAATCTGGGCGCTGGTACCTATGTAGTAACTATCACCGATGGCGAGGGCTGCTCAGCTGCCATAACGGCCATTATTGGCTCTCCGACTCCTGTTGTTCCCAATACTGCCGGCACCGACCAGCTGATTGCGGGTGAAGCTGATGGCACTGCCACTGCATCCCCATCGGGAGGTACTCCCGGATATACTTTTAACTGGAGTAACAGTGATACCACTTCGATACTCACAGATTTGCCGCCCGGCGCCTATACGGTTACCGTCACAGATGCCGTTGGTTGTACAGCTGTGGAAACAGTTAACGTAAATGGCGTGAACTGCACACTCGAAACCCAGCTTGTTGTCAGAAGTATTAGTTGTAACGGACTGAATAACGGCGAAGCTATTCTGGATATTCAGGGCGGTGAAAACCCGGTCAATATTCTCTGGAGTACAGGCGAAACCGGAACTTCCATTAATTTACTGCCTGTAGGACAGTATTCGGTTACTGTTTCCGACAGTCTGAATTGCCAGGAAGTACAGACATTTCTGGTGTCGGAACCAACAAGACTTCAGGCTAATGCTACAGCAACTCCCACAACCGGCTCAAATATCTTCGACGGTATGGCAACGGTTAATCCTACCGGCGGTGTTGGTAATTATACATTTCACTGGAGTAACGGATCCAGCGACCAGTCTGTTTCAGGGCTCGCTCCTGGATTTTACACCGTCACCGTTATTGACGAAAACGGCTGCGAAGACGTTCAGGTCGTGGATGTAGCTGCGGGACTGTGTAATCTGACTGCCAATCTGTTGCTCTCCAATCCGCTGTGCTCCAACTCTTCGGATGGCTCCGCAACGGTGCTGATCAGCGGATCCGGCGGACAATATACCTACAACTGGAGCAACGGATCCACGATTGCTTCGACGGGTAATCTTCCGGGTGGTACACATTATGTATCGGTGACAGATGAAGCCGGATGTGTGGCTGTCGTAACTGTGGAACTCGTAAGTCCACCTGTGTTACTTGTACTGGAGGCATCCAATACTCCAACCTCCTGCGCCGATTTTTTTGAAGGTGCGGCTGCGGTCTCTGTAGTGGGCGGTACCGGAAGTCCCTCAGTTTTGTGGAATATCGGTCAGTCCGGACTGACGGCCGTCGGGCTTCAGGCAGGTGTTTACAGCGCCGTGGCAACGGACAACAACGGCTGTACAGCATCAACATCGGTTACTATCGCCTCTACGGATCAGATTCCACCGGTTATAGTGGCAGATAATGTGGAGGTGCCCATTGGACCGGAAGGGAATGTATTCCTGACTCAGCAGAATCTGTTTGTTCAGGTTACCGATAACTGTGGCTTCGGTTCATTCACCACTTCACCCAACGAGTTCAACTGTGCGCAACTGGGCGATCATCAGGTTATTATTATAGCTACCGATAACTCCGGAAACAGTACTCGCGATACCATAACGGTTACAATCGTTGACAACAGTGCGCCCGCACTGATTTGTCCGTCCAGCCTCGCTCTCTGTTATGAAAATCGTCAGGTAGTATATCAGGCTCCAACGGCCTCCGATAACTGTCTGAGTCTCGGCGGAAGTTTCAACCTGGTAGCTGGTCTTCCAATTGGCTCGGTATTTCCGGTAGGGTCCACAACGAATACCTACTCGTACACCGATGCCAATGGAAATCAAGGGTCCTGCTCTTTTGAGATCACCATATTCCCGGAAATTATCGTGGATGTGGATACGGTTATCAACGACTTCAATTTCCAGACGATTGGTGCAGTTCTGGTTGACGTTAATGGAGGTCTTCCTCCGCTTACTTACTCATGGCTGCTGAACGGACAGGAGGTTTCCACAGCACAGGATCTGTCGGGTTCGCCTGCAGGTGAATATACGCTGGTAGTAACAGACGATAATGACTGTACTGTCACTCGTACCTTCACAATCAGCAATACCTCCGCTACAAATAATCCGGTACTGGCTGACGCTATTCGCATATTTCCGAACCCGACCAGCGGCTGGATTTCGATTTCGCTTCCAGGCGAGCTCTCCGGTCAGGAAACAGATGTGCAGGTATTTGATATGACAGGCAGGAAAGTGTTGTCTCACCACTCGGAGGGAGATGCTCAGCTCAGGTTGTCGTTGTCCGGTTTTACAGATGGTCTTTACAACGTGATGATCACTTCGGGTAATATCAGAACATCAAGGATTGTTGTATTGGTAAAATAGAGTTAACCCGTTTTGGGACAAAAAACAAGGCGCGGGCAGTAACGCCCGCGCCTTTCTTCTCATCCGCAAGTCGAAAAAACTATTTCGGCTTGGCAGTCCACTCGAATTTCCAATCGTAAATGATGCAACCAAATACGCTCAGATCAATAGTCTGCTTTGATTTGATAGCTGTGTTGGAAAATTCAGAGATTTTGTACACCTCAACGAGTATATCATTCGGGTCGAATATACTCGGTGATTTGAGGGTCAGTTCTGTCTCATCGGCATTCAGCGTCCAGGTGTCGCCTGTACGGAAACCGTCGAACTGGCAGGAGCCTGTGCCACCGGTGATGGGGCCATACTCGAGTTTGAAGGTGCCATTTGTGTTGAACACAAAGTAGTTGTCCTTCTCGCAGTCAAAAATCTGCTCAGACTCGGGATCGCTGTCGAGGCACTTGCCAAGCTTTGATTTCCACTGCCAGTTGTAAGTAGTGAGCAGGTAGCGCACGCTTACTTCTGTAGTAACGATGAAGTCGGCTGTAGTTACCTTGCCTTCGTTGTCTTCTGCTTCAAATTTGAAGCGCACCGGTGCTGTCAGACCTTCGTCGGTCAGTACGTAGTTCAGTGTGTGATCGCTGTGATTGTACGTTTCCGTACCGTTAGTGCCGAAGGTAGCATCAACAGTGACGCCATTGTACTTGGTGATACGGAGTGCGCGAAGACCAGCCTCAGCAGTGATAGTCGCGGTAGTGGTAGCTGTGGTGCCAATCTTGCCCGTGTAAGTAGAAGCAGACAGTGTGATCACCGGAGCTGCTTTTTCCTCTTTCTTGCAAGCTGTGAACCAGAGCGCTGCTGACATCGCCACGCCGGCGAGCAGGAACGAAAGTGAACTCTTGAGTTTCATGTTTGAAAATTAATGCGTTAAAAAAAGACTTTGTTGTTTGTTTTCGGGGATTCGTTTATTTGAGTTTTGATTCAAAAATGCTGATTTCACGGTTGACAAGGCCGGTTAGCAGGAGTTTATCTCCGTTTGGCCTCCTGAGTTGGGCCAGACTGCTGCCGATACCATCGGTGTAATATCCGGTTAAACGGACTGATGCCGGAGCGAAACTTCCTTTCCCGTCGCCGGTGAGTATGAGTCCTCGCAGGGCATCCTGCGCGCCCCACGCGGGCACGGGCGCACGGGAGTTTCCGGTAATGACGAGATCCGGAAACCCGTCTGCGTTGAAGTCGCCTGTGACAATATCCCTGACCGGCGCTGACTGGGCCGGGTGGGGGAGCGGAATCGCCCTGAATTTGCCTTTTTCATTCAACAGACACAATGATTGTGTTATTTCACAAACTCCTCTCCAGGCCTTCTCAACTTTGTCTTCTCCAAATATTTCCTGTACGGTGGCCGCAGCATAGGACGCATTCCGCGGATAGCGCGATCCGATTCCGCTCAGCTGGTTCATCAATTCCTGCCTCTGGGCTATGGGAGTTTCCCCGTTTTCAATGGTGCAAATGATCGGGTCGGGGCTCCCGTTTCCGTCAAAATCGCCCGAGTACAGAATCAATGGTTGCTCATCCGACACCTGATACCGCATATTCAGCCCACAGTTACCTGCCAGAATATCCGGTGATCCGTCGAGGTTAACATCGCAGATTTCCAGTGTGCTCCACCAGCCCCGTGTGCCGGGAACCGATTTCTGCGTGAACTTCTTTCCTTCAAGCTGATAAACCGAAACAGGCATCCATTCTCCAGCCAGTACCAGATCGGGGCGATTGTCATTGTTCATATCCGCCCATACTGCATCGGTAACAATTCCCGGTTTTTTCAGCGAAGTGCTCCATTCATCTGTGACATCGGTGAACTTTTCACCGTCATTTCTCAGCAAATAACTCCGGGTGGCTGACGGATAGCGGTATGGCTCGGCAAAGCCACCCACAAACAAATCATTGTCGCCGTCAAAATCAAAATCGGCAGCCGTTACGCAGGATTTCGGATTGTACATGGCGGGAAGTGCCTGAGTTGCTCTGACCAGTAGCCCGTTACCCCGGTTAAGGTACAGCCGATCCTGATAAACAGAGTCATTTCCAGGCCATTCATTTCCCCCGAATACGAGATACAAGTCGCAAAGCCCGTCTCCATTGGCGTCGAATATACAGGCATCGGTACACTTGCCCCCCGGCGTATTCGCTTCAAGCGGCCGGGAGACGAAACCGCCCTCCGGTTTCTGCAGAAATACTACCCCCGGCTGTTCCTTTCCTCCTCCGGTAAAGCAATCGTCAAGCCCGTCGCCATTCAGATCGCCTGTTGCGAGTACGGGACCCTGCCCGGTAAGCCGGTGCGGAAGCAGTGGCTGGTACTGGAAGTCGCTGAAAGGATCATCATGATGCACATACTCAAATCCCGTGATTGCTGTTACAGATGAAAACCACGTATTAACCGCTTCTTTATCGCTTCTGATAACCAATTGTGCCTCCGACGGATCCGTGAGAATAGTCTGACCGGCGGCTACCTGATACAGCCTTTGCACTTTACCGTCAGAATATGTTATTTCAACCGAATCGGCCTGAGCAGACTGCCCCAGTCCGAAATGAAGCACATCACTGACTGCTGACATGAAGCCGCGCTCGCGATGTGCCACGATCTCCTGCGTACTCCCGCCTGCGTACACACGCGCACGGGATAATGTGGCATTATTGTTATTTTTTAGTCGCCATCGTTATCCAGGTCGCTGTAAGCAGCGCCGTTGGAGCAGGATGGCTGCGTTATGCCCCACTGATACGACACGGGGTCGAAGGAAAGGTCACCTTTGTTCCTGAATATCCTGTTGGGTAATCGGCGTGCCTTTTGTTTTCTGATTTCGGGTATCATTTGCCGGTCGGTCTCCTCCCGGCTCCTGAACATGAACAGGTTATTGGTGTAATCAATGAAATCTTTGTCGCCAATATCGCGGTAATAGCCGTTGCTGATGAACAGGTCTTTCCATCCGTCGTTATCAAAATCGGCGAGGAGCGGTCCCCAGCTCCAGTCGGTAGCTGCGATGCCGGCCATTTGTCCGATTTCGCAGAAGGTGGTTTCGCCCGGGTTTCGTCCGTCGGCAGCCAGTTGAAGGGTATTGCGCATGTACTGTGGAGCGTAACCCGCCTGCTCAATCAGTTCTGCTTTGCTCCAGGTGAGGTCGCCGATCATCTTTTTTCGACCCTCGGCGGTTTCCGGAAGCATATCCACCACAATCAAATCCAAACGGGAGTCGTTATTGATATCCGCGAGGTCGCAGCCCATGCCGTTGTACGACTGGTGATTCATGAACGAATCAATCAGATTGACAAATCCCTTTCCATGGTCGTTTATCCACAGTAAATCGTTGTAAATGAAATCATTGGAGACATAAACATCTTCCCATCCGTCATCATTGACATCTCCGATGGCCAGTCCCAGTCCGTAACCTTCAGTGTTGATACCGAGACGGAACGATTGCTCGGTGAATCGTCCGTTTCCGTCATTCACATAGAAATGGTCGTTGCTGGCGCCCTCTCCGTGTGTCTTTTTGGTTGCCGGCGTATTCACCGACTCACGCTGGTTGGCGTGGTTCATGACATACAGATCCTGATCGCCATCTTTGTCGAAATCGAAAAAAGCTGCCTGTGTGGAGTAACTGCTGTCTGCCACGCCGCGAGCTGTCGCTTCGTCACTGAATACCGGAATACCGTCGCGGAGTTCCTGCTGTACGAAGAGTTTGTTCTTTCTGCGTTCCGGATCGGGGTAGCCTGCGGTACATACATACAGATCGGGTCTTCCGTCGCTGTTAACATCAGTAACTGTCACGCCGGTGCACCAGTCTCGGGTTTCGAGGCCTGCCTCGCGTGTCACATCCCTGAAGTGCAAACTGCCCTCGTTGAGGTATAGCCTGCAAGAGGTTTCATTACCGGTAAAAAAGATATCATCGAGTCCGTCGCCGTTCAGATCTGCCAGCGCTACTCCGCCGCCATTGTAGTAATAAACGTAGTTGAGGATATTAAGGCTGTCGCCCTCGGATACGGTATTCGCAAACTGCACACCTGTCTGCTCCGCCTCCAGCAGGCGAAACAGTTTGTCTGGCTGACTGCAGGCGCAGGCCAGAGAACAAATGTACAATGTGGCGATCCGTTTTATCATGTTTTATCAATTCTCGTCGGACATGGATGGCGGAGCGTCATTCTCTCCGCTTCCCCATTTTCGTTCGGCTCGGGTCCCATCACGATGGTCAGTTTGCCACCTGCAACCAGTTCCCGGTGATAAAACCAGGGCTTTATGAGTGGTTTTCCATTGAGTGTGGCAGCCTGTATATACCTGTTTTCCTTTGAATTATTGACGGTTTCTATGGTGAAAGTACCGCCAGGGTAGTATGCCGGATCGAGTTTAATCACCACTTCATCAAAAATCGGACTTCCGAGTTCGTAAACGGGGTCCACATCGCATCCGCCGCGCATCTCAAAGAGTCCCATAGCGCTCATAACGTACCATCCGCCCATTTGTCCCTGATCTTCATCTCCGGGCCATCCGTCGAGCGGACCGCTGCCGTAAAACACGTCCATGATCTCGCGGGCCCATTTCTGAGTGAGCCAGGGTTTGCCGGAGTAGTTGAAGAGATAGGCTGCCTGCATATTGGGTTGGTTGCCGTGGTTGATGGGCAGCACACCCATGGCGAGCAGACTGTTCTCGTCGGTATATTCAGAGTTGAATTTCCATTTCCGGGAGGTCACGAATCCTTCATCCAGCCTGCGGTTGAATTCATCTTTTCCCATCAGTTTGATGAGTCCTTTCAGGTCGTGTGGTACAAACCAGCTGTATTGCCAGGCGTTGCCTTCCACCCAGCCTTGTCCAAGAAAGGTTGAGCAGCAGTATTTCTCAAAGGGTTGTTTGAAGTTCCCGTCTGCCTGCCGCATATTCATGTAACCCACCGAGGAGTCCCATATATTGAGGTAGTTGTGTGCACGGCGCTTGAAGTACCAGTAGTCGTCTCTTTTCCCGAGTGCTTTTGCCATCTGCGATACTGCCCAGTCGTCGAAAGCATATTCGAGGGTATTGGAAACGGGTCCGTAATCGTGTGGCACATAACCGAACTTGAGATACTGGTCGAGCCAGCGGTTGCCGGCAACCCCGCCTCCGGGATGTGCAATTCCCTGCTCTGTCTGGTTGTGATACATGGCCCTCCAGGCATGTTCCGGATCGTAATACCTGTGAATTCCTTTCTGGTAACTGCTCACGATGAGTTCTATCTCGTGTGAGGCTACCATAATACCGGAATATTCCAGTCCTTCCGGACCCTTGCAGAGCCATCCACCCTTGTCATGGAATTCCAGCAGGGAGGCTGTCCATTTGTCAGCTATATCGGGAGTGACCAGCGTCCAGACCTGATTGAGATTCCAGAACGTGTTCCAGAATGCATCGCCACCGTACATGGGCAGATCCGGATTTTTCAGTTGCTGTACTTTTTCATACATGTCAACATACTTTCCGTTCACGTCGCTGTAAATGGTACGGCCGACATATACCCTGTACAGATTGGTGTAGAATTTCTTCAGATCGGTTTCATCGCGTCCTTTCACTTGTATGGCGCTCAGCAAATTATTCCACTTTTCACTGGCATCAGTGTAAACAGCATCAAAATCCCAGCCAAAGGGCAGAGTTATTTCGGTGTCGAGATTGTGCCGTGCCTGTTCGATGCTCACAAATGAAATACCCGTCTGTACGAGAATCTGTTCGTCCTGCCGGGTCTGGAACTCCACAAAAGCGCCAAAATCGCTGTGATCCCAGCCAGAATGAAGTTTCTGAACATCGCGCTGAATCCCGTTTCTGTTCCAGCCATTCAGTGCCTTGAAGGGCTTGCTGAATCGGATAACAAAATAAAGCTGGTATTCATTCCAGCCGGCGCCGCGGTGACTCTGCTGGTTGGTATAA
>JAJTFM010000228.1 GCA_021298575.1 Saprospiraceae bacterium
AAATGATAGATTTCCTCTATCATTTCGCTGCTATGATAGTGTCGGCCATTGATAAAGGCTACTTCCTTCTCCCCGAAGTCGTCGGTGTCCATATCCGACAAATCCTGGCCAAGTCCGAGTTTTCGGATTAGTCGCAGCAGGTCCCTGTGGCCGGTGTCAATGAATTCTGCTCCGATTTCGGTGGTCAGTTCGCCATGGCCGAATATGTTTTTGGTAAAAATACGCCCGCCCGCCCGAGCGGATGCCTCGAATATCCGGGCCTTTATTCCCCGTTCTCCGAGGTAGTACGCGGCTGTCAGTCCGGCGATACCGGCACCGATGATGGCTATTCGCGCGTTACTCTTTGCATGCGGTAGTGCAAGAGACCGCATCAGCGCATCCGGAGCCATTCCTGCCACCATGGCTGTCCGGGCGTGTTTTTTGAGAAATGCTCTCCGGCTGTTTTCCCTCCATTGCGCTTCCAGCATCTGCTGCAGGGGCCGACGGTTCTGATGCGCCGCCGAAGCTGTCGCGAACAATTGTTTTAATAGCCGGATAATGCTGGTTTTCATAATCGAGTATTTTTGTCATAAATCGGGGGTAAATTTTTAGTATTTTTATCATAAAGCGATACCATTTTCGAGTATAATATCCGTATTCCTGTAGTTTTTTGCTCCATTACCCCTGAAAGTACTGATTTCAGGGGTAATGGGGGCGCCTGTTTTTCACTGGTTCGGCTTTGCCAGCCCCGTCACACCCTCCTCACCTCATCCACGCGCAATTCCACCTGAGCCAGGCACTGCAGCCCGTGTATAAATACTGTAACCCGCTGCTTGCCGGGCAAATTGACCACTACTCCGCAGAAGCCGCGGAGCGGTCCGGAAGTGATTTCTACCTCATTGCCGGGGGAGAGCCGCTGCGGAAGGACTGTAATCTCGCTGCCAAGACCGGAGAGGGTCTTTATCAGTGCCACTTCCTGTTCTTTGAGTCGGGCAGGTTTGCCCTCAATGGTCAGATATGAGATAACCTGACTGCCGGCGCTAAATACCTCATTGCGTTTTGAGGGCTCCGGATTCACAAACACATAACCGGAGAACATGACTTTCTCTTTCTTCGGTGTTTTGTCGCAACGACGGCGAAACTGTTTTTGTACCGGCACCAGTGCTGTGATACCCATCCGTTCGAGGCGTGTTTCCACCACGCGCTCGAACAGGGGCCTCACCCGCAGCACGTGCCAGGGTTCGGTGTTCGGTTGATACATACGCTTTTACTAAATGTGCAGTTAAATGAGCTGTTTCAATTACTGAATTCCAGTAAAAGGTATGATGGTTTGCAGGAGCCCGACAACTCCATTTACTGTTTGGCTAATGAAAATTACTGATTGGCAACGTCATTATGTAGTTGGATTTTGCCGATATTTATAACAACTTATTTTCAATATCCCGGTGTCTGTTTCCCGGCAGGTCTTGCACAGGGCATGAATTCTCAAAAACCTCCTGCTCACTTCACCCGCGCATGTGCGAGTTGCTGTTTGAGTGTGAGCAGCGCCGCCTCCCACTGCCCCGCACTGATGGCATCCGGATGCACTTTGCGGGCCTCCTGCGTCGCTGCCCTGATCTGGTTGGCCCACGCCTGCAATACTGGTTCTACTTGTGCCTCCGACAAAGGCCCTGTCTTGAATGCGGCTCTTTTCTGCTCGTACAAATCGGAATAACTTGCCCACCCGGCCGTCAGTTTGTCGCAGGCTGCCGACCGCTGAAGTATGTAGGCCTGCCCGAACGGGAAGGGTGCGCAATTCGACCGGGTCTGTCCCCACTCATCTGCTATCGGAGTCACCGGATTCACATTACTGATGATATTCTCGAAGGCATTGTCCATGTCCCAGGGTATCAGGTGCAGCTTTCCGGTAAGCGGTGTTTCATCAAAGCGCGCTGATTGAAAAGTGAAGGTGACTCACATTTTATTCATCTGCTTCCCGGGTCAGTTTCTCTGAAAAAAGGTTGTGTATCATCAGAATAAGTACTCCGAACAGCACAGACCCTATAATCAGGGCATTGTTCAGAAGGCCCGTTATGGAAAACGACATTTTGATCAGGATGGTGGATATCACAAATCCCGAGTTCCGGATGATGGTATGAAACTGATCGGAATAAAAAAATGAAAACAGCAGTATGAACACATCCACGATGATCAGTACGCTGAAAAATTCATCAAAAAAGATGTTGTTCAGCTTGCCCAGTGTTTCCATGCCCGACTGCTGGTCATTCATGGCTACACCCAGCCAGCTCATAAATGAATACAGCGACAGCGCAAACATGACCGGTACCAGCAGTACCGCAAGGAATCTTTTGATGAATATGAACCTGCCCGCTCTGTGTTCGTCGCCATCCTGCTCCGGATTTTCCCGCCGGATAATCTTGTAGTAAAACACGAAAATCAGCAGAAACAGTATCAGTGAAGTGGCCGCATCATAGGTGAACTGGAGATCGTTTTCGTTGCTGAACCACCTCGAATACAGTTCCAGATTGCCAATGTCCTTGAAGATTCGCCTGATCACAATCAGGGTAATAATCTCGTACTGTTTGCCAATATAGTAGGAGGTTGAGCGGGGCAGGTAGTATATCAGCAGATAAACCTCATACACAAGAATAAAGGAAAATGGTGTGTAGATAGCCGATATCGGGTTTTGGAGGAATTTTGACTCGGCAGCTATCACACCCTGATTGGTCAGTAAAATCAGTATCAGGTGTACCAGATAGCTGGCAATGGCTACCACCAGGATGGCCCGCTCACTGCGATGCCGGGTGGCAGGGGAAAGAAACAGTTCCAGCCCTCTGTCTACCAGGGCAACCAATTTTGTACCAGGTTCTGATGCCATGGGTCCTTTTGATTCTTTAACACCTGTCAAGTATCTCAGACCTGACTGTATTCTGTGAAATTAACTAGAGCTTGTTCAGGATTCTCTGCCGGTGGCAAAAACAGGCTGATTTTTTGTCAGTTTTTGCATTTTTGAAGGCGCATAGCCGGAGCTACGTAACTGAAAAAAGGTGAAAAATGGGGAGCGAATCCTGAAAAGTTCTAAAACTGACTTGCCTCGACTGTTTGCCCACCTCCGAAACAGGTGCTCAAATCCTGCGCAGTCACTTGCGCATTATTACGGATATCTACTCCTGTACTGAGCAAACCCGGATGGAATTTTCGTTCCCCCGGCACTACGGAAGGATTCAGGGCCCGTGTGTACCAGTCATCCCGAATCAGTTTTTTAAAAGTTTAACCCCCAAAAATATGCATTTTCTGCGAATTTTACAACTTTTGAACGAACCCGGTTCTGATTAATCCGTCGCTTTCTGCCACCAGCCGGTACATCCCGGCAGGCAGGTCTGTAAACCCGATAATTACACGGTATTCCTGCATACCATCAATTTCACGTACTATTTTCCCGTCCGTGCCGGTTATCCGGATTTTACGCACGGGTATGTCTGAAACGACTGTCACCCGGTCTGTTGCAGGATTCGGGAATATCTGCAGCGTCACTTCGCTATCTGCCTCGTTTGTTCTGTTGACACCGCTCAGTTTGGCCACCGTATATTGCCCGGCCTTCACGGCGCTCAGCTTGAACTGTCCGAATTTGTCGGTGTTGGTGCCAATATTCTGCCTTGTATAGTGTGGATATACCTGCCACGGCTGTCCGGCTCCGGTTCTGTACAGCAGCGCCACCTGGTCTTCGGCGCTTCCGGTGGCTGCGAACAGCTCGGTGTCGAGCTGGTCGCCCTGTCCCCGGCCGTCGTAAAACACGGTGGCCTGCGCCGCAAACTCCGGCGTAAACTGTCCGTACACCTGCCAGTATCTGTTGGTGAGCGTATGCCCTGCCGGATTGGCACCGGCATCGTCGGGCGCCGCAAAGTGATGCTCCACCCTGAACAGCACGGAGTCGGCACCGGGATTGGTTACGGTCAGGTTGAATTTGGCCTCCTGAAAATTGGTGGCTCCGTTGACCGTAATCATTTTCTCTCCTTCACTTCTCGCCTGCAGCAATCTGAGGCCGGTGTTTACCCAGATATCAACCGGAACAATCTCCGACAGGTCTATAGCCCAGTCAATGACTGTCTGTTCGCCCGTTACAACGGTGTTCAGGTACTTTTTTTCTCCGGTCACGCTCACGGCTGTCAGTTCCAGTGGTACCTGTGTATGCAGGGTCGGGGCTCCGCGAAGTTTTTGCTTCACGTGTATGCGCGCATGTACTTTGCCCGGTATCGGGTATGTCCACTGAACAGAATCAATGCTGTAATCGGGATATCCGCCGTTGAACACCCAGTCGTTAAAGAACGGGTGCAATTCAAGGCCGGTAGCCGCCTCCAGTTGATCCCGGAAGTTTTCGCTGCTCCAGTCGTCGTAGCGGGTGCTCTCCAGCGCTGCCCGTATGCCAACCCTGAAAAGGGAATCGCCCATGTACGCGCGCAGGTTGTGCGCGACCACTGCCCCCTTGTTGTACACATGGGAACCGTACGTCAGGTTGTGCGGTACGCCTGAAACGGCTCTGTAACCACCCTCGCTGATGTGTGAATTCTGCAGAACATTCAGAAAATTGGCCCTGACAGCATCGTTATAGGCTTTTTTGCCGTACGTCCACTCGGTAAACAGGTGCTCTGAGTAGGAGGCCCAGCCTTCGTTCAGCCACATGTCTTCCGCTGTGGAGCAGGTAGCCAGATCGCCCCACCAGTGGTGACTGAGTTCGTGGGCCCACAGGGTTTCATACGACAGGCTGCCATTGATGAAGGTGCGGCCAATGGCAACGTTGGTGGCGTGTTCCATGGCACCCGAGTTGAACGGTACAAGCGAATATCCGATTTTCTGCCACAGGTAGGGTCCGTACCAGTGCTCGTATGCCTGTATGGCCTCGGGAAGGTGCACAAAGGTATTTCTTACTTTCGTGGTATCGGCCGCCGCTGCGGCAATCTCGACGGGTATCGTGCCGTTCACACCCGCGTAGGAGCGCCTGAAAGTGGTATACGGACCGATGGCCACGCAGGCCAGATAAGAAGGTATCGTCTCGGTGAGCGACCATATCCGCCGCAATTTTCCTCCGGGGGTGGTCTCTTCCGACTGTAACAGGCCATTGCAATAGGACGGCTGATCGGGATTGGACACTACATCAAATGTATAGGTACTCCGCTCTTCAAACAGATCGAAACAGGGGAACCAGGCTCGTCCGAAAGTGTGCGGATCAGCGTCAAAGCCGACTCCGAGATTGAATGCGTAGCTGCCCGAAAAGTAGAAGCCTCCCCAACCCGACGCGTCTTTCTGCGGTTGTCCGTGGTAGTAAATGGAAACCTGACGAGTGTCGCCGGTGCCCAAAGCAGCTGGCAGACTGATATATACCTGTTCGCCGGACTGCGAGAACGCAACCGGTATCTGCTCGTAAATGACCGAGTCCACGGTGAGTGCCAGCAAATCAAAACGGAGCTGGTCAAGGCCCGCAGTTTTGGCGGTGAATGTCCAGGTACACGAGCCGGAGATGGTCTGTGTAGCGGCGGCAGTCATATCCAGCGAAATACGCGCATGGGTCAGATCCACCGAGTCGGCACGCCCGTCGGAGGAAGGTGGGAGTGCGCCGGGTGTCAGCCTGTGCGAACACCATTCGCCCGTTGAGATGATTTTCTGAGCTGAAACGAGCCCGGAGCAGGTGGAAAGGAGGAGGAAGAGAAGTGTGCGCATATCAGAAACGAGAAATATGAGGTAGTCAATAACAAAGGTAGCTCTTTTCTCTTCAACGTCTGACAGCAGTTGCGCCATCATCATAACCTTTGTGTTTTTTTCGTGTTTTAAATTCCTGCATTCCGTTACTTTGTCCCGTAATTTCAACGTGCATGAAAATAACCCTCGCGCAACTCGACTACCACATCGGAAATATTCAGGGGAATCTGGAGAAGATGCTTGGCGCCATCGAAACGGCCCGCGACCGGGGCGCAGATCTGATCTGTTTCTCCGAACTGGCCGTTTGTGGGTATCCGCCCCGCGATTTTCTGGAGTTCTCCGATTTTATTCGCCTCTGTGAGGAGAGTGTTGAAGCGCTCCGGCAGGCCAGTCACGGTATTGGTATCGTGGTGGGCGCTCCCACCAGAAACCCGGTCGTGGCCGGCAAGGACCTGTACAACTCCGCAATTTTCCTCTATAACGGCGAACAGATCGGTATTCAGCACAAGGCGCTGCTGCCTACTTATGATATCTTTGACGAATATCGCTATTTCGAGCCGGCAACCGAGTTCGGTGTGGTTTATTTCAAAGGGAAAAAAATTGCCCTCACCGTCTGCGAGGATATCTGGAATGTAGGTAACGAAAATCCGCTCTACACGGTCTGTCCGCTCGATGAAATGACCGGACAGCAACCCGATTTTATCCTGAATCTGTCTGCTTCCCCCTTCAGTTTCTCGCACGCACACGAGCGCATACACATCGCGCAGGTGAACGTCAAAAGGTACAATATCCCCATGTTCTATGTGAACTGCGTGGGCGCCCAAACGGACATCATCTTCGACGGTGGCAGTCTGGTGCTCTCCGCCGATGGATCCGTGTTTGACGAAATGCCTTATTTCGAAGAATGTCTGAAAGTCTATCAGCTTGAGGAAGTCGAAAGGGGAGGGGTGCATCAGGTCAGAGCTAAAGACAAGATAGCACTTGTTCACGACGCACTCATCACCGGTATCCGGGGCTATTTCAAAAAACTGGGCTTTTCA
>JAJTFM010000037.1 GCA_021298575.1 Saprospiraceae bacterium
GATCGCGGCCCGGTGATTCCGTCTCCGGTTTGCGAGTGCCTCAACAGCCGTTACGCCTCCGAGGCGCTGTCTGCGGAAGAAACCGCAGCTCTTCTGTTTGCCCGTGAGGAGGCCAAGATGGCACGCGATATATCCCGGTTGCTGAGTGAACGCTGGGGAACTCAGATTTTCGGGCACCTGTACGCTGCCGAACAGGATAATTTTGAAATGCTGGGATGCCTGACTGACAAGTACCGTTTGCATGATCCGGCATTTGCCACACCGGGTATGTTCAGCAATGAAATACTGCAATCCATGTACAACAGCCTCTCCGGACAGGCACTGAACAGCCACAACGACGCACTTCGCGTGAGCGCACTCGTGCAGGAGTTTGGACTTTACGACATCACCAACCGCGGCAAGCAGGCCGACAATGCGGATATACGGGTGGTTTTTGGCAGTATTATGCTCGACACCAGAAATAATCTGCGCGACATGTCAACAGTTATGAATGGTGCCGGAATAAGCTATGTGACCTCTTACATTAATGCAGGACTGTACCAAAGCATTGTGAATTCCGGTCATGAGGTGAATCCCGGTATTTGTCCGGGGAACTGATTTGGCACCGAACGAATGACAAAAGCGGGTTCCGGATTTCCGGGATCCGCTTTTTTTGATTCCCCACTTTTACTAAATATTGAAAAAGAAGGGATCCGGATATGACTGATACAGACAGGAAAGCATATGCTCTATATCGGCTACAGAAGTCAGAAATGGTTTTGTGCGCTACGAACACATTTTTTTTAACCGCAGAGTAGCGCAGAGTATGACGCAGAGTAGCGCAGAGTGAGACGCAGAGTCACGCAGAGGAAGCAACTCTGCGTAACTCTGCGATTACCTCTGCGTACCTCTGCGGTTAAAAAACAAGGTTCTTTTCGTAACTCTGCAGTTAACTCTGCGGTTAAAAAAACAAGGTTAATCGAAACACTCCAGGTTGAGCCGAGACCTCTTCTTACCCGATACTCGCCTTCACAAACGCCACAAAAAGCGGGTGCGGATTCTCCACCGTACTCTTGAGCTCCGGGTGAAACTGCACACCTACGAACCACTTGTGGTTGCGGAGTTCAACAATCTCGACCAGTTTCGACTCTGGATTGATACCGGTAGCCATCATACCCGCCTTCTCGAAGGCTTCCAGGTAGGCGTTGTTGAATTCCCAGCGGTGGCGGTGGCGTTCCTGTATCTGCAGCGACTGGTATGCTTCGTGCGCAAGCGATTTCTTTTTTAATTCGCAGGGATAAGCGCCAAGGCGCATGGTACCGCCCTTCTGACTGATTTGTTTCTGGTCAGCCATCATATCTATGACGGGGTGCGGAGTCTTCGGGTCCACTTCAGTGCTGGCAGCGCCCTTGAGTTCGAGTACATTTCTGGCAAACTCCACGCAGGCAGTCTGCATACCGAGACAGATACCGAAAAATGGCACATTGTTCTCCCGGGCGTAACGTATGGCGGTCAGTTTCCCTTCAATTCCCCGTTCACCGAACCCGGGTGCCACGAGGATACCGTTCAGATTGGAAAGCAGTTTGCTCACATCCTTGTAACTGCCTTCCAGTTCTTCGGAGTGGACAGGGATAACCTTCACCTTGCATTCATTAATCGCGCCCGCATGTACGAAGGCTTCGTAAATGGATTTATAGGCGTCGGGCAACTCGTTGTACTTGCCAATCAGGCCAATTTTGACCTCATGCAGCGGGTTTTTGAGTTTCCCGAGGAAATTTTTCCAGGAGGTGAGGTTTGGCTCTTTGGTATCTTTCAGGTGCAATTTGGAAATTACTACCGAGTCGAGCCGCTCTTTCAGGAGAAGCAGCGGAACATCATAAATCGTCTCGGCGTCAATCATTTCGATGACAGAGGCAGTTTCCACGTTGCAGAACTGCGCCATTTTGCGGCGAATATCCAGACCGAGCGGGTGCTCTGTGCGGCAGGCGAGAATATCGGGCTGTACGCCGAGACTCAGGAGTTCCTTGACAGAATGCTGGGTAGGTTTGGTTTTCAGTTCTTTGGCTGCTTTCAGGAAAGGTACCAGCGTGAGGTGAATCACGAGTGAATGCTCGCGACCAAGTTCCCAGCGCAGTTGCCTGACAGATTCCAGGTAAGGGAGAGACTCGATGTCGCCTACAGTACCGCCGAGTTCGGTGAGTACGATATCATACTTTCCCGATTGTCCGAGGAGAAGCATCCGGCGCTTTATTTCATCGGTGATATGCGGAATGACCTGTACCGTTTTACCCAGATAGGCGCCTTCGCGCTCCTGATTAATGACCGTCTGATAGATACGGCCGGTGGTAACGTTATTTGCCTGCGAAGTGGGTGCATTGAGGAATCGCTCGTAGTGGCCAAGATCGAGGTCTGTTTCCGCACCGTCGTCGGTAACGTAACATTCTCCGTGTTCGTAGGGATTGAGCGTGCCGGGATCTACGTTCAGATAGGGGTCAAATTTCTGAATAGTGACAGAAAAGCCCCTTGCCTGCAGCAATTTGGCGAGAGAAGCGCACAGAATACCTTTTCCGAGTGATGAAGTTACGCCACCCGTAACAAAGATATATTTGGTCATAGTCGTGTAGTCGTTGTTACGGGGCATAAAGGTACGTCAGAAACACCGAGGTCGGGTCAGGTTTGCCGTAAAAAAAAGTAATCGGGCAAATGATCGTATCCTGGTGCACAAAAAAGCGGCCCGGTGTCCCACACACCTGAGCCGCTAATACTTGTCAGAAATTATGATTCTGTGAATCACATACTACACCTGACATGCCACCCTCGTCCCACAACCAGGGCAGCAATCGAAGTGTGATACTGATTCAATACGAATTAATCAACATCAGCATGGAGTGAAGGGTTTTCACTCAGTTTTGGTTCTCCTGTTTCTCCGACTTTGACCCGCCAGTTTGACATAAGGTTCTGACCGGAACCCTGCACATCATCCAGCTGGATATTTCTTCTCATGTATGCAGGCTGATTTTCCAGTTCCACAATAGCTTGAGGCGAATTCAGTTTAACCACATTCAACTGTCGGTTCTGTGCTTCCTGCTTTCTGCGCTGAGCCTCTTCTATTCTCCTCCGTCTTTCTTCAGGAGTGATATCGTCGGGGTTTTCTGTCCTGATAAAAGGGTCGCTGTTGGCGGAATTTCCATTGCGAATTTTTCCCACTGCGTCGAGGATATCGTCGAATACGATTTCCATCTTGCCGGCAGGTTTTTCGTCAATATTATCAAACAAACTGCCATAAGTGATTGACTCGATGGTAGGGCTTGGCTGCGTTGGTTTCACCCTGTCGGTTTCATCGTCGAGGCTAACCCTTATTCCAGATTCTGTTTTAGGCTGTCGGCCTGCCGCCTGCCGGGATGAACCGAACCGCTCGTTCGATTCAAATCCGGTAGCAATAACAGTTACAGACAGTTTTTCTCCCAGTCTTTCATCATAGCAGTTACCCCAGATGAGATTGGCATTCTCGCCGGCCTTTTCCTGAACGAATCTGGTGATCTCGAAGATTTCGTCCATAGTAACCTCCTTCACTCCGGAGGTGATATTTACGAGCAGATTTTTAGCTCCATAGATATCATTATCCATGAGCAGTGGAGAACGGAGTGCTTCATCTGCTGCGCGGAATGCCCTGTTTTCACCTTCGACAGCGGCGGTACCCATCATGGCAACACCTGACCCGCGCATGGTAGTGTTTACATCCTCGAAGTCAACGTTCACATAACCGGGTACAGTAATAATCTCGGCAATACCTTTGGCTGCGGTGCAAAGGATATTGTCGGCCTGTCCGAAAGCCTGTTTAAAAGTGAGGTTACCGAAAATATCGCGCAGTTTGTCGTTGGAAATAACCACAAGACAATCAACACTTTTTCTAAGTTCTTCCAGACCGTCATTTCCGTTTTCCACCCTTGTTTTACCCTCAAATGAGAAGGGCGGTGTAACGATTCCGACGGTCAGGATACCGAGTTCCTGGGCGGCCTTTGCGATGATTGGTGCAGCTCCGGTACCGGTACCTCCACCCATACCGGCTGTGATAAACACCATCTTGGTACCGTCATCGAGGAAGCGGCGGATATCTTCGATACTTTCCAGGCAGGCCTGTTTACCCCTGCTGGGTTTGTTGCCGGCACCCATTCCCTCCGTCAGCGCCTGTCCGAGAGAAATTTTGACTGGTACGGGACTCAGGCTCATAGCCTGGGAGTCCGTATTGCATATGGCATAGTCAACACCCACAATACCCTGCTGGTACATGTAGGTAACCGCGTTTGAACCGGCACCACCCACTCCTATGATTTTGATGATGTTTGGTTCATCTTTTAAGAGATCGTGTATCATGTTTATGTTTCATTGAGGGCTGGCATCCGATTTTTCAGAATACATGCCCGAGGTTAATCAATTTACAGGCTTCTTCTTGTCGAAGTCAATATCAGGTTCAGTTTCAATCCACCCTTTAATACCGGAAGCAGCTTTTTGAACCCACCCCCAAATGTCACTCTGGGTCGCATTTGAATCGGGAAGCTTGTTACCGGGACTTACAGGCTGCGGTGCTACGGGCGGTATCTCGCGGACATCATTGAGCCCGCGCAATAACAGCCCGATGCCTGTACTGTAAATCGGACTTCCCACCGATTCGTGATATCCGTGGGCAAGGCTGTCAGAAGGGAAGCCGATGCGACACGATATGCCTGTGTGGTACGCTGCCAGTTTTTCGAGATTATTCAACAAGGCGCCTCCTCCGGTCAAAACGATTCCACCAATCATTTTGCGTTCGTAACCACTGCGCCTGATTTCCCAAAGTATATAGTCGAGCAGTTCCTCCATACGCGCCTGTATAATGCGTACGAGATTTTTTTCACTGATTTCCTTGTGTTCGTGGCCTCTTATCCCGGGAATCGCGATGATACGGTTCTCCAGCACCTCGGCTGCCAAGGCTGAACCAAACTTGACTTTCAGTTTCTCCGCTTGTGGCTGCATAACGGTACACCCTTCCTTGATATCGGACGTTACTACATTTCCACCGAAAGGTATTACCGCAGTATGCCTGATGAGACCCTCATGGAATATCGTGATGTCAGTTGTACCGCCGCCGATATCAACAAGTACAACACCGGCCGTTTTTTCCTCACTGCTGAGTACAGCATCGGCACTGGCAATGGGCTCCAGTGTCAGACTGGATACAGTCATTCCCGCTCTTTCAACACAGCGGTGAATATTGTTGACGGCCGTCTGTTGTCCGGTTACAATATGAAAATTCACCTCCAGTTTTACCCCGCACATACCAATAGGATCAATAATACCCTGTTCTGAATCAACAGCGTATTCCTGCGGAAAAACGTGAATAATCTTGTCGCCCGGTGGCAATACCAGTTTATACATATCATCAACCAGACGGTCAATATCCCGCTGGCTGATCTCGCTGTGATCACTGTCGCGCATGAGCATGCTGCGATGTTGCAGGCTTTTGATGTGTTGCCCTGCGATACCTACATGAACCCGGCTGAATTTCATCTTCGCGCTTCGTTCGCAGATTTCAAGAGCCTCTCTGATAGCGCCAACAGCTTTCTCAATGTTAGACACTACTCCACGCAGTACCCCGGCACTTTCTACCTTGCCGACACCGATAATTTCAAGTTTCCCGTATGCAGTTCTCCGCCCGGCCAGACAACAGACCTTGGTCGTGCCAATGTCGAGGGCGACAACTACATCATGGGGTTGTGGGACTAATTCCGACATAATGCATTCGTTTTATTGGTGAGTTCCGATTTGATCTGTGTTTATTTTTGCAACGCACCGAAACTCATTCACGCCGCAAAAATAATTTATAAAATTTATTGTTTATTAAAAATGAAGCATTAAGAGCTTGTTCAGGATTCTCTCGCCGAGTCAAAAACGGATCATTTTTCGCCATTTTTCACCTTTTTTCAGTTACGTAGCTCCGGCTATGCGCCTTCAAAAATGCAAAAACTGACAAAAAATCAGCCTGTTTTTGCCACCGGTAGAGAATCCTGAACAAGCTCTAAAACAAATTATATAGAAAAAATAATTTTTCTGACCATGGTGCCCGCTGTGGTCTTTGCGCGGAGGATATAGCATCCGGGAGGTACAATACCGGGTATCTGCACATCAAACTCGTTGCTTTCAAAGGTCTGGGTATGCATTACGGTGCCCTTCAGATCTGAAATGGTGATTACTCCATGCTGTGTCTCTGCCGGATCCGAACCGATGCTGACTTTCAGGTAACCGCTGGAGGGTACGGGTGATACGTCAAGCCCGGCAGCTTCTGATTGCTGCTCTTCGCTTGAAGATGAAGTACCTGCCACACAGTTGTCGCCCACTCCCTTGAATACGAACAGACCGTTTTGCATATCGGCTATCAGTATGTTTCCGGAGGGAAGAAATGGATTTACGCCCCATGCTCCCTTGTAACTCGGGCCATCCGGCTCGGTGGATGTGTCGTAGTACAGCACTCTTTCCACATTCAGCGGATCACTGATATCATATACCTGCAGTCCGTCGTAGTAGTATGCCACATACAGATAATTGCAGGCTACGAGCGGATTATGCGGTATCTGGGTGGGAGAAGACGCGGCATTGTAGCTGTCAACCACCTGCATATCTTCAAAATCCTGCACATCAACCGTTTTTACCGGTGATCCGTGGTTTTCATCGGCCATGAAGTAGTACCTGCCGTCCTCCGACCGCCAACCGGAGTGATTATAGCCCTTGCCGGGATAGTTGGTAAGAGACCCGAGCAGTTTTGGCTGAGAGGGAATACTGAAGTCGGCCACACACATTCCGGCATCTCCGGCATCGAGGAAGGCCGTGTCGCGGTTCACATACCCGTCGTGGATATGTCCGAAACTGAATCCCTGAATATTGTTGAACTTGCGTATATAGGTAGGCTGTTCCGGATTGGCGAGGCTCAGCACAGCCATTCCGCCGTAGCCATAAGCCTGACCACCACCGAATACGAACGCGTACAGCCGGGCGCGGGCTGTGTCAACGAAAATATTGTGCGTTGTGACAATAATCTGATCCGAGTTATAAACCAGTCTGACAGAGTCTGGCAGAGTGGACACATCCATAATCTGCAGACTGCTGGCCCCTTCATCGCACACACCGTATATATAGTGCTTGTAAGTCTTGTAGTCGCGGTGAATAATACCGGCTCCCTGCGCCTTGCCCGGCACGAAGTCGGCCTGAAACGGGTTTTCAGGATCGGTCACGTCGATGAAGTGTGTACCCATGGTAGAGCCCAGCACGGCATATTCGTGGTTGTTCACTGCTACACTCCACACTTCGTTATACCGGTTATTGTACGCGGCAGAACCGATGACAGCGGGATCGTCCCAACGGCCCAGCAATGTTGCCTGTTGCGCCTGCGCCTGTACGAGCGCGGGTGCGAGGAGTAGCAGCGTGATTTTCAAAATTTGTTTCATAACGCTATGGTTGGGGTCAGTTATCTGCAGACAATCTGACCGTTGAATTTCAGGTTAACGGAACGGTATTTTCTCCAGCCTGCGCTGGGCATACCTTCCTTGTAAAAGATTTTGAGCCGGCGAAATTTGTCGTCCAGTCTTTTCACCGACCCGAGGATTATCTGCTGGTCTCCGATCAATGGTGTCATCACAAATTCACCACCATTGGTCACGTGTATCTGCTGGATGAATCCGCTCAGAAACTCGTCCGACTTCAGCGCCTGTGCCAGTTTGAACAGATCCTTAAGCGTACTGGTCTTCTTCCTGGTGATGAAGTCGGTCTGATACGGTGAAATATTCCCGGTTGCCACCAGCGCTCTTGCAGCGAAATTTTTACTTGGCGGCATTTTCACTCCGTTTTCATCCAGATAATAGTTGTTCCCGTTGTTGTCGAGTATTCTCAGAACGGGCTCTCTTTGCTCCACCTTGATACGCAGTATGTTGTGCTGATCCACGTACACCTCTGCATTTTTCACGAACGGATCATCTTCCAGTAGTGTCTCTACCCTTGTCACATCAATTTCATCCAGTCTGTACCGCTTCAGGTCGCTGTCAAATGCGCGGAGCATGGCCGTCCTGACATCTCCTTCACTAATCAGCTTGTCGCCGCCTTCCAGCGGTGTGACTGTAATGATGGTATCCTCAATTTCTTTTTCCTTTTTGTTCTGTATAGCTGCGAACAGTCCAAGTCCCACTATCAGGAGAAATAACATCCAGATAATACGGTCGTACCGGATATTGGGCAAACTGATCATTCACTGTACTTTTTGGAGTTTCAATTGGCTGTAATCAGATCTTTTATGGGTTCCACCATGGTATCAATATCTCCGGCACCCATTGTGACGAGTACTTCCGGATGGCTGTTTCCGATCAGTTGCAACAGTTCACTTTTCTGAACCAGTTGTTTATTGTTCAGGGTCATTTTTTTGAGCAGCATATCGGAACTGACACCTTCGATCGGCAGTTCCCTGGCCGGATATATGGGCAACAGCAGGCAGTTGTCCAGTTTGTCCAGTGCTGCCGCGAAGGCATCCGCGAAATCGCGCGTACGCGAGAACAGGTGCGGCTGGAATACGCCGGTGATTTTTTTACCCGGGTACATCAGCCTTGCTGCAGCGATTGTTGCTTCCAGTTCGGCCGGATGGTGGGCGTAGTCGTCCACATAAACTGTCTTTTCTGTGCGTGCGATGACCTCAAACCTGCGTTTGGCTCCCTTGAATTCGCGCAGGGCATCTGCTATTGCCCACGGATTGCCACCAGCCAGCAGGGTTGAGGCAATTGCCGCCACGGCATTTCGCACATTATGAAGTCCCGGATATGGCAATTTAAGTGCAGTCAGCTCCGTCGGCAGGCCAGGATAGTCGGTTTGCAAATCGAACACCATGAATCCGTCTTCTGCGCGCACATTCACGGCACGGAAATTGCCTTTGTCTGTTCCGAAGCGCAGTGCACCCGGGACCTCCATGTCAACATGGTTCTCCAGCAGCAGGACTCCGCCCTTTTTCACTTGCGTCGAGAATGAGCGATAACTTTCCCGCACACCTTCTTCACTACCGTAGATATCGAGGTGATCGGCGTCAATCGAGTTGATCACGGCTATTTCGGGATATAACTGCAGGAATGAACGGTCGTATTCGTCGGCTTCAACTACTACCCATTGGCTCTTGCCTTCAACGAAATTACTGCCGAAATTTCCTGAAATACCACCCAGAAATGCAGAAGCGTCAATGCCACAGGAACGCATCAGCCAGGCTGTCATGGTGGACGTGGTGGTTTTCCCGTGTGTTCCGGCCAGTGCAATGCAACGTTTGGCCTTGCTGATGATACCAAGCACCTCGGCACGTTTCTTAACCGGGTAGCCACGGTCGAGGAACCAGGTCAGTTCACTGTGATCTTTGGGCACTGCCGGTGTGTAAATCACCAGGTCAACGCCTTCAGGAATATACGACACATCATCGGTGTAGTGTACCTGCATGCCCTCATCGGCCAGTGCGCGGGTAAGCGGAGTTTCCGTGCGGTCGTAGCCGTGTACTTCCATGCCATGAAGCAGGAAATAACGAGCCAGTGCCGACATACCGATGCCGCCAACGCCAATGAAGTATATTTTATTCAGATCGTTGAAGTTCATTTTTAGTTCTTTTGGTTTGCTTCGGAGGTTTCCAGTACACTGCTGAAAAAACCGAGATAATCAGTGGCTGCATTTTCCCAGGTGAAACGGCCGGCCCATTCCTTCAGTCTTTCCTTTTTTACCGGATTGTCATCATATTCCCTGATTCCGTTCCGGTAGGTTGAAACAATTGTTGCAGGCTCGAAATCCTGAAAATAGTACGCTTCGGCTCCTCCGATTTCCGGCAGGCTGGTCAGTGCCGAGAGGAAAACCGGTTTCCCTGCCGACATGGCTTCCAGCACCGGCAGGCCGAATCCTTCGGCCAGTGAGGGGAATACAAGTGCCCTGCATCCTGCGTATAACGCGTTTTTCTCTTGTTCCGTTACGGCACCCGCAAATTCCAATCTTTCGGAAACGCCCATTTCTCTGGCTGTTTCTTCGAGTTTTGCCTTGTGCCCGTGCACGTCGGGACCTGCTATGACCCATCTTAGCCCGGGCTCGGCAACGAGCAGCGGGAGTGCTACAGAGTAGTTTTTCAGCGGATGCAAACCGATAGAAAACAGGTAGGGTGTAGAATCAGGCTTGGTTTCGCTCGTGTTCACCCTGGAAACGCCGTTGAATATCACCCGCTCCTGTACGTACGCAGGCACGCGAAGGTGCCTGTTCACCTGCTCCCGCACAAATCCGGATATATAAACCAGTCCGCGGCACCGGTCAATTTTTCGCTGCAGCTGCCCTGTCTTTCGCTTTTTCCTTTCCGATGAATAATCAGTTCTTTCGAGGTAATTCAGGTCGTGAACAGTCATGGTAACAGGCGTTCCTGCACCGGCAGGCCAGTACGGAGAATCCTGATGCATACAGTGCCACAAGTCTGCCCGGGTATTCACACCCAGCCACCGGTGATACCATTTAGCCACCACATTTTCGATGGCCAATCCTGTTTGATCTCTCGTTTTTTCCGGCATATAGCCGCTGAAATGGAAACCTGTGCCATCTTCCGACGAAGACAGCGCGGTACCCAGGCGGAGGCAGTATTGCCCCAGTCCGGAGTTCAGATTGCGCAGGCGTTCCATTTCAAGCGTTATATTTTTCATATTCAACAGTCAATTCCAGCCAGTCTGAGTGCCTCCCGGGCAATCCGGTCGGCGGCATCGGGTCTTCCGAGCTGACGAATACTCTCCCCCAGGCTGAAGGCGAGTGCATCGTTTTCAAGTATGAGTAATGCTTCTTTAAGCATTTTTTCTGCTGCTTCTGCATCTCTCACCAATCGGGCAGCTCCTTTTTCCACCAGTGCGAGCGCATTTTTTGTCTGGTGGTCTTCGGCTACGTTGGGTGAAGGCACCAGTACAACCGGCTTTCCTACCAGACAGAGTTCGCTGATACTCAGCGCTCCCGCTCTGGAAATGATTACGTCTGCGGCGGCATAGAGCAAATCCATCCGGTCAATAAAGGCGCTCATATGTACGTTTGGCAGCCGGGCAGTATCCGACTCGCTGTATATCCCCTCGTAAAATTTACCGCACTGCCACAACACATTTACCGGCATTCCCTTCAGTTCAGTTAATGCACCAGCCATTGCCTCATTGATTGTCTTTGCTCCCAGACTGCCTCCTATCACTGCGATGGTTCTCCAATCCGGATTCAGTTTGTAATACGACACTGCCTCTTCGCGTTTTTTATCAAGATCGAGAATGTCGGACCGTACCGGGTTTCCGGTGAAAACAATTCTGCTTTTATCGAAGAACTGTTCCATCTGCTCATAAGCCACACATATTTTGCCGGCTCTTTTGCCAAGCAGTTTGTTTGTGACACCTGCACAGGAGTTCTGCTCCTGCACCAGTGTCGGTATTTTCATCCTTTGGGCGGCCCTCATAACAGGACCGCTGGCATATCCTCCCGTCCCGATTACTACATCCGGAGCATATTCCGCTACAATCCGCCGCGCCCTCCGCAAACTGGCAATCAGTTTGAAGGGGAATGCCAGATTCCGCAGGCTAAGACTCCGCTGGAAGCCCGCTATATTCAGTCCCACAATCGGATATCCGGCCTTGGGCACCCTTTCCATCTCCATCTTTCCATTGGCCCCCACAAACAGAAACTCAGCATCCGGTTTTAGCCGTTTTATCGCATCAGCTACAGCGATAGCCGGAAAAATATGTCCTCCGGTACCTCCTCCTGTAATCATTATTTTCAATTTGCCGTAGTTCGACATGACTTGACTGGTTTGGGTGCGAACACCTGCGGTTAGGAACTTTATTCTAAAGACTCAATGTACTTGCTCACACTCAGAATAATGCCGAATGAGACGCAGGTAAACAATATACTTGTTCCACCCATCGAAATAAGCGGAAGTGTCAGACCAGTAGCCGGAACCAGGTTCACATTCACTGCCATGTTGGCGAGTGCCTGTACGGTGAGCATCAGACTCAGGCCTATGGAGAGGAATGCTCCAAATGCTTTCGGACTTTTCGAAACCATTTTCACACTCCTGAAAAAAAGCAGGCTGTACAGAAAAAGTATGACTGTTCCCCCCAGCAGTCCGTACTCCTCGCATATAATTGCATAGATAAAGTCGGCGTGTGCATAAGGAAGAAAATTCCGGATGATACTGTTGCCGGGTCCCTGACCAAATACTCCACCCCTCGCAATGGCGATTTTAGCCTGCTGCACCTGATAACCACCGTCACTGGCATTGGCAAATTCATCTATCCTCGAAATCCAGGTGTCCAGTCGTACGAATCCGCTGTCCGGGTACAGTTTTCCGATAGCGATCAGCAGTGCAAGCACCACGATTCCCATCATTCCGAGCAGGAAGATATATTTCCAGCTCACCCTTCCGATAAACATCAGGGTAATGGATGTGGCAAAGAGCACTGCTGCAGTACTGAGATTAGCCGGAGCAATAAGGCCGCAAATGATTACCACGGGTACCAGCAGGGGCATAAATGCATCCCTGAAACTGGTAATGTACTCCTGTCTGCGGGTGAGTTCGCGAGCCAGATAAATAATCAGTGCCAACTTGGCAAATTCCGATGGCTGGATACTCACACCACCTACACTCAGCCAGCGCGAAGCATCATTGATATTCCGGCCAAAAGCAAGTGTAGCCATGAGTAGCGGAATAACAATCAGAATAAGAACGGGTGCCATGCGTTTGTACTGCAGGTAGTGCAGCAGATGGCACAGATAGATTATCACGAGTCCGAACAATATGATAACCAGATGTTTGACCAAAAAAGCCGTGGTATCGCCATCGCGGGAACGCCATGCCTCCCAGCCCGAGGCGGAATACACCGCCACGAGACTGAACAAACTCAGTACGGCGATGATCATCCATATGGTACGATCGCCTCTGAGTTCTGCTTCTATGCGCGCTCCAAGTGACATAAATCAGTTATTCAGTTTCAGGACTGCGGCCTTGAACTGCCGGCCGCGGTCTTCGTAATTCAAAAAAAGATCAAAACTGGCGCATGCCGGACTGAGCAGCACTGTATCGCCCGAACGTGCCAGTCCGGCCGCCGCTTCCACGGCCTCCACGGCACTTCCGGTTTCAATCATCGGTTTGTTCAGACTGCCGAACGCTGCCCTGATTTTACTGTTGTCGAGTCCCATACACACAATTGCATGTACTTTTTTCTTAACCAGCAGCATTAGTGGAGTATAATCATTTCCCTTGTCCTGACCTCCGACAATCCAGACAGTCGGTGTTTCCATAGCCTGCAGTGCGTAGAATGTAGAGTCAACATTGGTTCCCTTGGAGTCGTTGATCCAGGTAATCCCACTGATAACTGCCACTTTCTCCAGGCGGTGTTCCGGTGGCATGAAGGCGTTGAGCCCCTCCTGAATTTTTTCAGGATCGGCCTTGAGCAGCAGTGCTGCCCGAATGGCACATACTGCGTTGAACATATTGTGAGGGCCCCTCAGATTGCCGGTTGTCATATCAAATCGGTTCACCCCCACCCGAATACTTCCGTTTTTATAGAAGCCTTTACGGATGGGAGTGGGTTTTAAACCTGAGGCGGGGGCCTCAAAAAATTCAGCGATTACCGGGTCGAACCCGTTATAAATGAATTTATCGCCCCGTTTCTGATTCATACAGATTCTGAACTTGGCGCGGGCGTAATTTCCCAGTGAATAATCGTACCGGTCAAGATGGTCGGGTGTAATATTAAGCAGAAGAGCAATACGGGGCCTGAACTGCTGAATATCGTCGAGCTGGAAACTGCTCACTTCCAGCACAAAAACGCGGTCGGCAGTGGCTTGCGACGGGTTTTTGAGGTCGTCGAGCACCATGGCTGCAAACGAATTGCCCACATTACCACCCTTCCTGACATTCAGTCCGGCAGTGTACAGCAAGTGGTAAGCAAGTTCCGTCGTGGTAGTTTTGCCATTAGTGCCGGTAATGGCAACAATGGTACACTTGCCGGCATGCCGATAGCCGAGCTCAATCTCCCCGATAACGTTGATTCCGCGTGCGCGAACGGACTTCATCACATCGGACTTTTCGGGAATTCCGGGGCTCTTGACTATTTCGTCGGCATTGAGAACAAGATTCAGGGTATGCGTCTTTTCCTCCCAGGGAATACCCGCCTCATCCAGTTCCTTCTTGTATTTCTCCTGAATAGCACCCTTGTCGGATACAAATACGTCATATCCCAGATGACTTGCCAGCAAGGCCGCACCTGTTCCGGATTCTCCCGATCCTAATATGACGATTCGTTTTTTCATCCTGCAAGAGACTGTTTATCTGATTTTCAGCGTTATGATGGTGGCTGCTGCCAGAAGAATCTGGACAATCCAGAAGCGCACGGAAATCGTCACTTCATGATAGCCCTTTTTCTGGTAGTGGTGGTGCAGGGGTGCCATCAGAAACACCCTCCGCCCTTCGCCGTATTTTTTCTTTGTCCGTTTGAACCACCACACCTGTATGATAACCGAGAGGTTTTCCACGAGGAAAACACCGCAGAGTACGGGTATAAGCAGTTCCTTTCTGAGTACAATTGCCATGGCGGCGATGATACCTCCGAGTGTCAGACTGCCTGTATCGCCCATGAACACGCGTGCGGGAAACACATTATACCACAGGAAGCCAATACACGCGCCGAGCAGACAGGCTGCATAAATCACCATCTCTCCCGTATTGGGCAGATAGTATATATGAAGGAAATCGGCAGCCACCGAGTTTCCGCTCACATACGCGAGAATTCCGAGCGCCATACACACAATTGCCGACACCCCTGCCAGCTGCCCGTCGAGCCCGTCGGTGAGGTTGGCTCCGTTGCTCACAGCCGTGATGACGAAAATTGACATGATAACGAAGAGAATCGAACTCAGATCGCGCGCGTTATCTCCGAGAAACCACAGCATCCTTGAGTAGTCCAGTTCGTTATTTTTGACAAATGGCACGTTGGTGATAGGTGCTTTGGCATACACCATGGTAGTGAAGGTTTGTTCGCTGCCCGGATTTTTCACCAAAATTGTATCTGTAACCGTGTAGCCGTGTTCGGCTGCGACCTGCGGAGTCATTCTGACTACCACATTGTCATTCACCAGCATGGTTATACCTACAATGAGTCCGAGTCCGATCTGACCCATTATTTTGAAACGTCCCTTCAACCCCTCCTTGTCTTTCTTGAACACCTTTATATAATCATCAATAAAACCGATGATAAACATCCAGACGGTACTGACAATCATCAGAATGATATACACGTTATTGAGGCGTGCGAAGAGCAACACTGGCAGCAGGGTTGCTGCCACGAGAATGATACCGCCCATTGTGGGTGTTCCGGCCTTGATATTCTGTCCTGACAGCCCCAGATCGCGTACAGTTTCTCCGATCTGCAGTTTCCGGAGTTTCTCGATGATTCGTTTTCCAATAATCATGGAAAACAGCAATGCCAGCAGCATGGCAGCTCCTGCCCGGAACGAAATATACCTGAACAGACCTGCACCGGGCAGGTCATAATGTTGTTGCAGGTATTCGAACAAGTGTACTAACATGCTTTGTGGTTGTTGATTACATGATGATTGAGTTCAGTCCGGTTTTTTGATTTCGTTTTTGGAGGAAAGTGGTGTGGGGGCGATGTTTCATCGCCCCGCAACCTCTTCACAATAATAGTCCCTCCACTATTATATCTTCAGCGTCAGGTCTGACGCATGTAGCTCAAAAGAATCTGTTTATCGTCGAACGGGTGTTTCACGCCGTTGACGTCCTGGTATTTTTCATGGCCTTTGCCAGCTACCAGAATGATATCGTGTTCGCCGGCCAGTCTCACAGCTGTTTTAATAGCCTGTTCGCGGTCCTGGATCACGAGTGTTTTTATTTTATCTGTCTCTTCAAGCCCGGCCTCCATGTCTTTGAGTATAGCGGCCGGATCTTCCGTTCTCGGGTTATCGCTGGTCAGGATAATCTGATCGCTGAACCGGGCGCATACCTGAGCCATGACGGGCCTTTTGGTTTTGTCTCTGTCGCCACCGGCACCGGTCACTGTGATTATTCTGGAGTGTTTGCCTTTCAGTTTCTGAATTGTTTCGAGCACCTTCTCGAGTGCGTCGGGCGTGTGCGCGTAGTCCACAATACCGATACATCCTGCCTTTGCGGGGTGTTTTACATAGTCAAACCT
>JAJTFM010000229.1 GCA_021298575.1 Saprospiraceae bacterium
GGAAAATATTCAGGATAGTACTGACGACACCCCTTATTCAACAATCCCGCAGGCCGATATAAATGACAGCTCCAGTCAGAATAACGGCGCCTCGCCGCCACTGCGTATGCTCACCGACAGGGACTGGCAGGAATTCCGGAATAAGTTTGAACAGGAGTTTCCTTACTATATATCCCGGCTAAAATCTGCCTTCCCCAAAATAACCAACAATGAAGTCCGGCTATTCATCTTTATAAAGGTGGGACTGGAAAGCTCGCAGATAGCCAGCATATCGGGTATTTCGCCCGAAACCGTGTACCAAAATCGCTACCGACTCCGTCAAAAACTCAATCTGGATCCCGATGCCAGTCTGGAGTGGTTTGTCAAGGATTTTTGATTCCGGTGCTGCCTACAACGTACGCATCTGATATTTTTATCCCGACCGACAGGGAGGAATCCTGAACAAGTCATAAATACCTTCCTTCCGATTATTTCCTGTATAACTCACTCACCAACTGCTTCCACACAATAATATACTCCAGTGCAATAAGCCAGTAATGCTCCTGAAACTGCCCGCCATCGTAGTGGCTGTACGACAATGCCACCAGCCCCGACCATAAAATCAGGAACCGGTAGCGGGTAAACAGTGAAAAAACCATTGGGACAGCCACATACCAGGGTTGTACGACCGCGGCCAGACTCAGGTACAGGAAGAGGGAAAGCATGAGGGTGCGTGCGATCGCGTGTGCGCTGTCTCCTGTACGCCCGCGCAAGGCCAGCACGTTCACTCCGATCAGGGTGAGCAGCCCCAGAAAAGGCCCCGAATACTCCCCGATATCCCAGCCGCCATGCCAGAATCCAAGTAACCGAATCAGGTAATATACGCTGGCGTTGAACTGAAACTGCCTGAAATACAGATCGAGGCTATCCAGTATATTAGGCAATACCGCCAGTAACGGACTGAAGAGTACCACCGAAAAGAGCGCGAAAAGGATTATAAAACGGACGCCTTTTTGCCATCCCAGCCACTTCCAGACGGCTGGCAACAGCATCAGCGGAATCAGTTTGGAGGCTGTGGCCAGCGACCAGCACACAGCGCCAGGTAAAATCCTGTCCTTCTGCAACGCAATGAAACCGGCGAGCAGGAAGCAGATCATAGCACCTTCAAAATGCAGATTACCCGAAAATTCCAGTATCACCAGCGGATTCATGGAGTAAATGGCCGCCGCCTTCTCCGGCAAACCGAAATTGCAGCGATTTTTCCACAACAACCATATGGTGAATCCCTCAAATCCGAGCATGAACAGTTTCATCACCACCACGGCGGGTACAATATCAGCGGGCGAAACAAGTGCCGCCAGGGCAAAAACAGCCTGACACACCGGTGGATATACCGTATAATAGTCGGGCTGCTACTGTCAGCCGGCCGTCCCACAAAAACCGGAACACATCATCCGACAGATTCGGGATGCTGAAAAGCAGCAGTACCCTGAGAAAAATACCGGTAAGTACCAGCAACCGGACGGGAACATGGTGATGTCCGAATGCCAGCCAGCCGTAGAGCAGGAAAAGTACGAACCAGGCGGCTGTAAAGGCGGGGAATACAGTTCTGTCGGCGAAATAGCCGAGAAAAATCACCAGGAGTGAAGCCAGAACCAGGGATGCCCATTTCATGTTTGCAGGCATAAGAACATGGTGGGGTTGAACAGTGCCAAAAGAAAAAACCCACACAATCTTTTGATTGCATGGGTCATTTCACGTTGGTGGGCCCGGCAGGAATTGAACCCGCGACCATCTGATTATGAGTCAGCCGCTCTAACCACCTGAGCTACGGGCCCTGTTGATACTTCAACGGCGCAAAATTAATGCTTCTTTGTGAAATATCCGAATCCGGATAAAAAAATGCTAAAACGCCATCAGTTTCCTGATCTGCTCCTTCGCCCTTTCCACCGGGAAAAAATTCTGTTCCAGTGGTATGGCGAACGGTACGGGCGTGTCGAGGCTCGCCGCCCGCATCACCGGTGCATCCAGATACTCAAACAGGTGCTCGGATATCCAGGCGGAAATTTCACCACCGATGCCTCCAAACAAGGTATCTTCATGCAGAATGAGCACCCTGTTGGTTTTCTTGACTGTTTTTTCAACAGCCTCATAATCAACAGGAACCAGCGAGCGCAAATCGAGTATATCCGCGCTGATATTCATCTCGTCGGCCAGTTGCTGCGCCCACCGGACACCCAGTCCGTAAGTGATGATGCTCACATCGCTGCCCTCCCTGACCTGCCGTGCCTTTCCTATTTCGGTGGTATAAAAGCCCTCGGGTACCATTCCGCTCTCGCTTCTGTACAGTCCCTTGTGCTCGAAGAACATGACTGGGTTTGGGTCTTCGAAAGCCGCCAGCAGCAGTCCCTTGGCATCTTCCGGGGTGCTCGGATATACCACCTTGAGTCCGGGCGTATGAGTAAACCAGGCTTCATTGGACTGCGAATGGAACGGACCGGCCCCGGTACCGCCGCCTGTGGGCATACGCACCACCACATCGGCTTTTTCATTCCAGCGCCAGTGCAATTTAGCCAGGTTGTTTACAATCTGGTTAAAGCCACAGGTGACGAAATCGGCAAACTGCATTTCAACCATACTCTTGTAACCGCCCATACTGAGCCCCAGGCTGATACCAACAATAGCCGATTCGCAAAGGGGCGTATTGCGCACCCGGTACTCGCCAAACTGCTCCACAAAGCCCTGCGTGATTTTGAATACTCCCCCGTAAGATCCGATGTCCTGTCCCATCAGGACGAGTTTCGGGTGGCGGATCATCGCCTCCCGGAGTCCGTCGGAAATGGCGTCAATAAAACGTATTTCCCTCGGTGCACCCTGTGGTTTCACATGCGCAGGCGCGGGGGCGTACACGTCTGAGAGCTCCTCTTCGGTATCGGGCACCGGCTCGGGCTCGGCGAACATGACCTCTACTGCATCCAGGATCTGTTTTTTATACTTGTCATGGATGGAATCGCGGACTTCACTGGTCAGAACACCCTCATTCAGAAGCCATTTTTCGTAGTTTTCGATAGGGTCCTTCTTTGCCCACTCGTCCATAAGTTCTTTGGGCACATATTTGGTACCGCTGGCTTCTTCGTGCCCGCGCATACGGAAAGTGACGCACTCGAGCAGGAAGGGTTCGGGATTCTCGCGGAGTTCGGCGGCAATTTTGCTGATGGTGGAATATACTTCCAGAATGTTGTTGCCGTCAATTTTGGCTGAGCGCATCCCGTAGCCCGCGGCCCGGTCAATCAGGTCTTTGCAGGCGTACTGTTCGTTCGGACGGGTACTGAGTCCGTAACCGTTGTTTTCAATCAGGAAAATGACAGGCAGCTTCCAGACAGACGCCACGTTGAGCGCCTCGTGAAATTCACCCTGGCTGGTGGCGCCTTCACCGGTGAAAGCGAGCGAAACCTTGCCCTCTTCTCCGAGTTTGTGAGCCATGGCCACACCGGCGGCCAGCGAGAGTTGGGGGCCCAGATGCGAAATCATTCCCACGATGGAGTGCTCAAGAGCACCGAAGTGAAAGGAGCGGTCGCGCGCCTTGGTGTAGCCAAGCCGTTTGCCCTGCCACTGGCAAAACATCCTGTCGAGCGGCATGTCGCGGGCGGTGAATACTCCCAGATTGCGGTGCATAGTGAAAATCAGTTCGTCGGGCAGGAGCGCGCAGGCAGCACCCACACTGATGGCTTCCTGGCCGATACCGCTGAACCATTTGGAGATACGGCCCTGCCTGAGCAGGTTCAGCATTTTCTCTTCGATAAGGCGCGGCTTGGCGAGCTGGTCGTACAGATGGAGCAGGGTTTCGTTGGTGAAACCTTTTCTGGTATATTTTATTGGCATGGTCAGAGCTTTCTGAAATTTGCCGCAAAATTCAGAAAAATATGTGAAAGCCGTTCAAAATAGACTTCTAATTGCTAAACCTGAATAATTTTATACAGTCTTAAAAAGGCGTTGTTTACATTCGCCACTCTGAATATCGAAATTAAATCAACTATCAACTTTTGATTCATGAAAAGAGTTCTTCTCTTTATGGTTTGCCTGTGGAGCAGCCTCGGGTTTGCCCTGGCCCAGAACCCCTGGCAGGACGCAGCCGAAAGCTCGGCCCCGGCTACAGGCGAGCGCCGTATTGTACCCTCCAGATATCGAACTGTTCGTCTCGACCTTCAGGCTCTCCGGCCGATTCTGGACTCGGCCCCCGAGCTGTTTTCCACAGCCGGACAGCCCGAACAACTTCCTGAACTTGTTGTACCGGGGCCAGATGGGACCATCAACAGATTCAGGATTGCCGAGACACCCGTTATGGCTCCGGAACTGCAGGCCAAATATCCGCAGATACGCTGTTACACAGGATACAGCTCCGATAACTCTGCAACAAGGATTAAACTCGATCTGACGCCCTGGGGCTTCCATGCTATGGTGTTTTCTGCCATACAGGGTACCTGGTTTGTTGACCCGATGGTTCACGGAAACACAGAATACTATGTGGTGTACAGCAAGAAGGACTACCGTTCCGGCAAACAGGAATCATTCTGGGCTTGCGATGTTCCATCTCCGGACGGAGCCGCGGAACTGGAACAAACAGAAGAACACGAACATATCCCCACACAAGGTGCCGACTTTCAGGGCGATACAAAGCTTCGCCGCTACCGTCTGGCACTATCGTGCACCGGAGAGTATGCCTCTTTCCACGGCGGCAACAAACCGGCTATTCTGGCCGCCATGAATACCACCATGAACCGCGTCAACGGAGTTTATGAAACAGATTTTGGCGCCACTATGCAGATTATCGCCAATAATGATCTGCTGATTTATCTGGATGCCGCCAGCGACCCGTTTACCAATAATAACGGCGGAACCATGCTCGGACAAAACCAGACCACCTGCGATAACGTGGTGGGTAACGCCAATTACGACATCGGACACGTGTTCAGTACCGGTGGTGGCGGTGTCGCATTCCTTGGCGTCGTTTGTAACAACCAGAACAAGGCGCGCGGTGTAACCGGTAGTGGTTCTCCGGTAGGCGATCCATTCGATATTGATTATGTAGCGCACGAAATAGGACACCAGTTTGGAGGCAGCCATACATTCAACGGAACACAGGGCTCCTGCTCCGGAAATGAAGCGGCACCACTATCATGGCCTACGCCGGAATATGCGGTGCTCAAAACGTAGCCCCAAACAGCGAGGATTTCTTCCACGCCTACAATATCATTGAAATGGGTAACTATATCTACACAGGTGGAGGCAATACCTGCCCTGTGAAGATCAACACTACGAACAATAACCCGACCGTAAATGCCGGAAATGACTTCGTAATACCCAAATCTACTCCTTTCCAGCTTACCGCAGCGGGCAGCGATCCCGACGGCGAACAGCTCACCTATACCTGGGAGCAGATTGACAATGCCAATGCTACCTCACCTCCGGTTTCATCCAGCGCAACTGGAGCGCTGTTCCGGTCCTTTAAAGGCACAGCATCTCCCACCCGGGTATTCCCGCGACTGGTTGATATTATAAACAACGCCAATCCAACCTGGGAAAAGCTGCCCGGTGTAGCCAGAACCATGAATTTCAGGGTGGTTGCCCGCGACAATAACCTGCAGGCCGGCTGTACCGACGAAGACGAGGCACTGGTAACGGTAGCCGGTAATTCAGGCCCGTTCCTGGTTACTCAGCCCAATACCAACATAACCTGGAATGTGGGTACTACGCAAACTATCACCTGGGATGTTGCCAATACAACGGCCGCACCGGTGTCTTGCGCCAATGTCCGCATTCT
>JAJTFM010000038.1 GCA_021298575.1 Saprospiraceae bacterium
CTTTCTGTCTTTTCTTTGTGCTCCGGCTACAGCACAAACACCACTCACGCGCTTTTATCCGACTACCAACTACGGGAATATTCAGTTCGAAACTGCCTTCCATACATCCGGTGGCTGGCTCTGGCTGGGCGCCGAAAGCAACATCTATCGGTTCGATGGTATCAACTTTGCGCCGGTGAAAGGCCCCGATGCGACTGAAGGCAGTCAGGTTTCGGCAATGTTTGAATACGACGGATTGCTCTACGCGGGCTATCAGAACGGCATGATAGCTACAATCAGACCTGAAGGTGCAACCATTCCGGTACCATCAGGCGATATAGAAACGGATCTGGAAAGTGCTCCCTCTCTCGTTTTGTGGTTACCGGAAGAGGGATTGCCAACTGTACCCATTACCGGTTTCTGTAGCGACGGGGCGGGAGGTTTGTGGTTTTCAACCTACGGCGAAGGACTGTATGTCTGGAAACAAAACAGACTGTTCAATTTTAACAGGCGTGACGATGGCCTGGGCAGTGATGATGTGTATGCCATTACAAGTACACCCGACGGACATATCTGGGCTGCCACCGACGCAGGTATCAGCATCTGTTCCATGCCGTCATTCGGTGTGAAGTATGTTGGAAAAATCGGAATTCCGGAAGGCCTGACCGATGAACTGATTATTTCCATAACAACCGACAAATCGGGTAATGTGTGGGCTGGAACCGATGAAAAGGGTGTTTTCAGAATTAATACCTTGCTGAACAAGGTTGACTTCTCCCTCACCGAATGGGAATATGGTCCGGTTACCGATCTGGTTGTCTTCGGTACAAAATCACTGTGGTGCGGCACCGAACGAAATGGACTGATTTGCCTTGATCTGATTACAAAAAAAACAAACCCTGTATCCGCCTCGAGGGAGCTTGCCGGTAACAGAATCAGGTCGCTGGACAAGGACAGAGAGGGCCTTTTGTGGGGACTGACCGGCCGCGGACAGCTGTTCTCGTCCAATGTGGCTTATGGCACATTGACATCCTCCCTCTCCAATATTCAGGCTATTTGTACCGATAAAGCCGGACAAATGTGGGCAGGATGCCGTGAGGGCCTGTTTCTTGAAAGCGGAAAAGGATTCAGGAAAATCCTTCCAGAAAGTGAGAATATCGTTTCACTTTGGGAATCTCCATTCGATGGTATTATCTGGGCAGGTACACTTGGAAACGGGGTCTTTCTGATTACGCCAGCGGGAAAAATTGTACGGAGGCTGAAAGAGGGTGTTGAACTGCCCAACGGAAGTGTACTTTCTATCTCCGGAAACAACAATATTGTGTGGCTCGCGACCCTTGGAGGTGTAAGCGGTATCAACCCACATACACTTCAACTTGTTTCAGGCCCGGATCCGGAGGCTCTCGGTTCCTATTACGTTTACAAGGTGTTTACCGACTCAAAAGATCGCGTGTGGTTTGGTACCGATGGCAAGGGGCTGGTTGTTCTTGAAAATAACAACTACCGCTCGTTCACCGAGGCCGCCGGTGTGCCAATAAGAACAATTTACTCCATAACGGAGGACGCAACCGGGAATATCTGGTTCAGCACAGACCGAAGTGGTCTGTTCTGTTACAATGGAACTTCATTCAGAAGGTACACCACAGCAGATCATCTGCACAGTTCCGGGATCACAGCCCTGACCACCAGCTGCGCAGGAAAAATAGTAATCGGTTATGCCGACGGCTTTGATTTACTGGATCCTGCAAGAGGACATGTGAATTTTTGTAATGAAGATACGGGTATCCCCGCTGCCGAGGTCAATCTGAATGCAGCCTGGACCGACCGCAACGGGGATGTGTGGCTCGGATGTCAGAGTGGTATCTTCAGGTATGCCTGTCTGGGCGAACAATTTACCGATGATCCGCAGCCTGTAATTGCAGGTGTTTCAGTATTCTTTCGACCTGTTGACTTTCAAAAAAACAATGTATTCTCACACGATCAGAACTTCTTTCAGTTTCATTTTGTTGGCTTGTGGCATACCAATCCGGAGGCCGTCAGGTATCGCTATCGTCTCGATGGTATTGATCCGGACTGGAAAATAACCAGAGATAACTTTGCCTCCTATCCCAAATTGCCTCCAGGCACCTATATGCTGCGGATTCAGGCCAGTGAACATGGTAACTTTGATGGTGCACCTGAGGTTTCATGGAACTTTACAATAGAACCTCCGTTCTGGAAGCGCTGGTGGTTTATCGCAGGCGTCCTGTTACTCTTTTCAGCGCTTACAGCAGTGTATGTTCGCTCGCGGGAAGCGCGGTTGAACAGAGAGGCCGCTCTGAAAAGAGAAATGGTTGAGTCGCAGTTTGCAGCACTCAAAAGCCAGATTAATCCACACTTTCTGTTTAACAGTTTCAATACCCTGATCGGCACCATTGAAGAGAATACCGGGAAAGCCGTAGAATACGTGGAGCATCTCGCCGATTTTTACAGAAACATGTTACTCTACAGGGAGCGCAACCTGATACGGCTGGAAGAAGAAATGACGCTTGTGAACAGCTACAGTTACCTGCTTGAAATGCGGTATGAAGCAGGTTTCAGGCTTGCTGTGAATATTACAGAGCAAGCAGGACTGATCATGCCGCTCTCACTGCAGATGCTTGTGGAGAATGCCATCAAGCACAACATAGTATCGGTCTCCCGACCGCTCATTGTGGAAATATTCACTGAAAATGGCTATATTACAGTCAGAAATAACCTCCAGCGAAAAGCCAATCCCGAGTCGGGTACACATTTCGGACTCCAGAGTCTGGTGAAACGCTACCAGCTGATTAGTAGCAAGACCGTACTGACCGAAGAAACCTCCGGTTATTTCACCGTTAAAATACCCCTGTTATGACAGTACTCATTATTGAAGATGAAGCGGCGGCAGCCCGGCGACTTGAGAAAATGGTGCTGGAGATTGAACCTGATGCTATTATTCCGGGCAAACCCGACAGTGTGGAAAGCGCTGTAGAGTGGCTGAGCAGTAATCCCGCACCCGATTTGATACTGATGGATATTCACCTGGCCGATGGATCAAGTTTTGAAATATTCGACCATCTGGAGGTTGGCTCGCCGGTAATATTTACCACAGCTTACGATGAACACGTCCTTCGTGCATTCAAGAAAAATACGGTTGACTACTTGCTAAAGCCTGTAAAAATGGCTGAACTGGGTGCCGCATTCGAGAAATACAAAAGAATACACGGTACGTCAGCCATAAATCATCGCAGATTAACACAATCGGGAAGCGACAGGAACAACTACCTGCGCCGGGTACTCATCCGGATGAACAACAGCTTCAAGCTTGTGGAGATTAATGACACAGTGTATTTTTACACACGAGATAAAATAACCTTTCTGGTGTCGGGAGGTACAGGACGGCGTTATCCAACCGATTATACCCTCGACAAACTGGAGGAACTACTTGATCCTTCCATATTCTTCAGGATCAACCGACAGTTTATCGTGGGTATAAAGTCAATCAGGGAAATGCAGATATATTCCAAAGGCAGGGTGAAAATAGATCTCGAGCCTGAATCCGACCAGGAGACTGTTGTGAGTGTTGAGCGCTCGGCCGCCTTCAAGAAATGGCTTGTTGAGAACTGACTATTCCACATGCTTCTCGACGGCCTGCAGAACATCCTTCACAGGATCGCCGCCGCGGTGTACGTAAGCCACCACAGCGCATTGTTTTGCCTCCCATTCCTCCGGCAAACTGACCCGGAAAGATTTGCTGATCACAGCGCCGGCTGATAATGACTGTGTTATTGGATCGCCGGTAGGGCGCGTTACTACATCGCGCAGCACGTGCCTGTGAACATAGTCCTTGACGATAACATTATCGTCGTTCTGAACATCAATTATGCTGTCCTGCGTAATCACAACCGTCAGACGCAAATCGCCGGAAAGCGTCTTTTCAGGAGCAATATTTACCTGAATATCCAGATTGCGGTCTGTTTCATTGAAAGCGGTGGTCATAAACAGGCCTAGTTCGTGGTCTCTTGCGAATTCGGATACTATCAGCCCCGGCCATTCGGTATGGGGAACCACAAATAGAGAAGTCGCATTGGGAGTTTCAAACCGGTCAACAGCGGCACTTGGTGCCCCTTCAAAAACACCTATATAATCGGCCAGTTCCTTCCCTTCCGAGGTGCGAAAATCGTACGTGTTTGCATAGGACCCGGTGTAAGGTGCAGAGAAGTCGGGGGCCTCATGTATGGAAATAACAATCAGATTTTCCTTTCCGTAGGTTTCCTGCAGGTCGGTAAGAAGTTTGGAACCCTCCGGACAATTGGAACAGCGGACACCGGTGATTTCTTCTACGAGAACCCGATGGTTACCCACAGAAAGGTCCGGAATTTCAATCTTTTTTTCTTCGCAGCCAAAAAGCGAAAGTGCGAGTAATGGCAGTAATTTTTTCATGGGATATTGATGTTTGCTTGTCAGAAAACAGAACTTACCTGGAGTTTGACCCCTGAAAACGCCGGCTCAAAGCGGCAGATACCACCGGCGCAGTTAATACCTTCCACCTGTTTGACAAAAGAAAGAGCGATCCTGTTTGCCTTGTGCGTATAAACGGCCGATACAGCGGGGAAGTGAAGTCCGTCGTATTTGGTTTTTTCAACAGGCGGAGCAACGCCCCCTTCGCTCTTGTGCCTCAACTTGTACATATCAGACACAGAGAACAACCAGTGCGGAGCGATACCGACCTCCACAAGTGCATTTATCCACGAACCGAATTCATCATCGGTATCCAGATACTGGGCCTCCACTCTCACCGATTTTTTGGATGAAAAACGGTACAAAAACTCAGCGTAGGGAGTGAGGGCATCCACGTAATCACCCTTGCTCTGATAAATGAGAATATTGTACTTCAATATCTGCAGGCCGCCGATTATCTGCCATTTCCTCTTTTCCTTCCAGATAAATTCGGGGGTGATTTCTCTGTACAACTCTGTACCATCAGGGAACTGGATGAGCGATACATTGAGTCCGGTGGTCAGTTTCTTGTTGATTTTATAGGTAACATCAAGCTGAATTGCCTGTTCGTCAATTTCCTGCGTGGCCGGACTGAATCGCGTAGTCAGGCGGTAGGTATTCTGTCGGGCCATTGGTGGCAGGAAGTTGATTGGCCCCTGAACGCCCGTTGCAAAGGGTGAATGCCTGAAGGAGAAATTATGCGTTCTCTTCACCTCGAGTGTTACACCCAGTCCGCTTCCTGCATAGCTGAGACTGCTGTAAAAAGTGTATCCGCGCCTGTTCTCAATTTTCCCCTTACCTCCCTTCACAGTGAAAATATTAGGGTCATTGATCACATCATTACTCTTTACTGCGCCTTCCGCGTACCAGGTGAAATTGCCGGCTGTGAGCGTATTGTAAACAGATGCGGCATAAGTATTATACTGAGCACCTGTGCTGTCCTGAGGAGCGTAAGTGGCAATGGTATTGACAATTTGCGTGATTGTAGGGTCGTCGTACGTACGCGCCACTATTCCCACCCCCGGAGCGAAAGTAAGGTTGCGTGTTGAATCAGGTTTGATGAATCCCTCCAGTGCACCTCCCCTGACTATCGTTCCGTACAGGTCGAATTGTTGTTTCTGACGGCCGGTGAAAGCCTTCACGTGCCAGTTATCATTGAATGAATAACCCACTTTCACACCCTGCAGGGCGTTATCAATCATCAGTGCCCGCTCTTCGTATGCGCGATAAATGATTCCAGCCCCGATCTGGTCGTAAATGTAACCGCCCTCCAGATCCAGACTCCCGATTTTCCTGCGAGCAAACCAGCGGCCAATACCCTGATTGGTGTATGAGCCCGCCGGATTGAGCAGGTTGGAATTGTTGAACAGGTCGAAACGAACACCCATATCAAACCCCCAGTTGGAGTAGTTCAGGTTGAGCCAGCTTTCTGCACCAAATTTCTGATAGTCGTACTGTGGAATACCCGGTGCAACTATTCGTTCATCGTTGATGAAAAAATTGCCGTTAGATTGCAATGCGCCGGTAATTTTACTCTGATCCTGGGCCGACACACAATACGAGCCTGCAGAGAGAAGGGTTAGAAAAAGGAGTTTTTTCATTGTTTATCAGATAACTGATTACTGTGACAGCCAGACAGCTGTATTGAATTATTTTTTTCCAAGGAACCCGCCGATGAGACCGCCGAGCAGGTCTCCACCACTTTGCTGCTGCTGCTGGGCACCGCCGAGTACCTGACCGAGTACCGAGCCGATGAGATCACCCATTCCCGACTGCTGTGCCTGCTGGGCACCGCCCATGAGCATACCGGCAAGTCCGCCCAGATCCAGCCCCTCGCTGCTGCGGGCCTTTCCAATTACGTTCATGACAATCGGAGCCAGAATTGGCATCAGTTTCATCACCTGGTCGGTGCTGATACCGGCTGACTGGCCAATTTGCGCAGCTGCATTCGACTGGTTGTCGCCGAGAATATGGCCAATGATACCCGCTCCGTTGGCTGTACCGACGGCGGCTTCACCCGACATCATACCGCCAACCATACCCATGATATCATCAAGAATACTGCCATCGTGGTCACGGTCGAGCGCAGCAGCGAGTGCAGAAAGGCCACCTTCAGAGGAGGCATTATTGGCAAGCCCACCAACGAGTGTGGCCAGAATACCCTGGGTTGCCTGTGATGTTTGCTCCGGAGAAGCGCCGATGTGCTGGCTGAGCTGGGAAACCATGTCTTCAGAAACCTGTCCCTGAAGGAGATCAAATAAATTCATGTGCTGGAAATTGCTTTTAAACGTGTACAGATAAAAACCAAGGTTCAGATTGCGTCTGCAAACCAACGGAAATTTGATTAGTTACCGAAATAATTTTTGCAACAGCACATTATTTTTAAGAAAAGCCGCAATTTTGGGCCGTCTTTCAAACAAATACAGCAAATTAAGCGTTTGCAATTGACACACCCGGATTACCCGCTGCATGAACTATCGCGCTGCCAAGCAATTTATCATGAAAAAACTCCGTGCCGAGCTGTCTGACAAGCTCCGCTACCACGGTGTACACCACACGCTGGATGTACTCCGGATGGCCGGTGAAATCGCTGGCAATGAAGGAGTCAACCGCCGCGAAATGGCGCTTGTGAAAACAGCAGCGCTGTTTCACGACTGCGGGTTTGTCAAGAATGAGCACAAAGGTCATGAGATGGTGGGATGCCAGATTGCACGTGAAAACCTGCCGGAATTCGGTTATTCAGAAGACGACATTTCTGCAATCTGTGGAATGATTATGGCCACCCGTATTCCGCAATCCCCTGCCAATTTGCTCGAATCCATTCTGTGTGATGCCGACCTCGACTATCTGGGGCGGGAGGATTTCAAAAAAATCGGACAAACACTCTTCGAAGAGTTTACCGAATACAGTATCCTTCAGGACGAGCAGTCGTGGAACAGACTTCAGGTCAGTTTCCTGTCATCCCACCAGTATCACACCGAAACAAACAAAGCCCTGCGCGAACCGGTAAAACGCCGCTATCTGGAAGAACTCAAGGCATTGGTAGCCACTTACCAATAGACTACACACCCACGGTATGAGTGAAGAGGAAGTCAGTTATTTCAGACGCGCATTACTCGGATGGGCAGCGCAGACTCCAAGGCCCATGCCCTGGAAAGGCGAAAAAGACCCCTATAAAATCTGGCTTTCAGAGGTTATTCTGCAACAGACTCGGGTTGAGCAGGGTATGCCCTACTACGAAAAATTTGTGAAAGCCTACCCCGATTCACGCGCACTCGCAGGCGCACCCGAAGATGAAGTTCTGAAAATGTGGGAAGGCCTCGGGTATTATTCCCGAGCGAGAAATCTCCTCCAGACTGCCCGGCATATTGCCTTCGACAGAAACGGCGTTTTCCCCGACAAATATGGAGATATCAGATCACTTAAAGGCGTAGGTGATTATACAGCGGCAGCTATTGCTTCCTTTGCATTTAACCTGCCTTATCCCGTTGTGGACGGCAATGTATACAGGGTATTGTCGAGGTACTTCGCCCTCGATGCCGCCACAGACCTGTCTTCATCGAAAAAAATGTTCGCCAGTCTGGCCGGAAAGCTGCTCGACCCCGACCGACCGGGAGCGTTCAATCAGGCAATCATGGATTTCGGCGCACTGTGCTGTACTCCGGCCCAGCCAGACTGCGGTAACTGTCCGCTCAGTCAGCGCTGCCTCGCACTGGTCAAAGGCACCCCCGCCGATTATCCTGTACGATTGAAAAAGACCGCAAAAAAAGAGCGGTTCTTCCTTTTTCTGATTGTGAGGCGTGGCGATAAAACACTCGTGCGCAAGAGAACCGGAAAGGATATATGGAAAGGTTTATACGAGTTCCCGAATATCGAAACCGGTAGCACCGCGGAGCTTTCTGAAACAGATATAAAGGCAATTTTTCCGGAAGGAACCCCGAAAGGTGTTTTACTGGGTGAACCGTCCGACTTTTGCCGTCAAACCCTGACTCACCGGGAAATCACCGCAGTTTTCAGGGAACTGGTCGTCCCGGAAAATTCCCCTGCAAATTTCATTCGAGATGGTATTTTTTCAAACTGCATTGAAACAGATCTGGCAGAATTGAAAAAAAAATTCGCATTTCCTGTTATCATCTCTGGATTTTTAAAAAAATTTGTTTAACTTTACATAACTTTCGAAAGTAATCATTCAACACGTTTCAAAGTTTCACAAATTTCACAACAACCATGATTAACAAAGTAACCCTTATTGGCAACCTGGGCGGTGACCCGGAAGTTCGCCACCTGGACAACGGCACGGCTGTAGGCCGTTTCTCGCTTGCAACCAATGAAAACTACCGCGACAAAGACGGTAACTGGCAGAAACTCACCGAATGGCACAATATTGTCGTTTGGCGTGATCTGGCAGAAAGGTCCGAAAAGCTGCTCAAAAAAGGTATGCAGGTATATGTTGAAGGGAAAATCACCTATCGCAAGTATACCGACAAGGATGGTGTGGAACGTACCACTACCGACATTGTTGCCAATGTCCTTCGTTTGCTTGAGAAACTGGAAGGTGGTGCAGACAACCGCTTCCCCTCTTCAGAATCGGGCTACACAGGCAGCTCTTCCCGCTCTTCCGAGCCAGCATCAGTCGCAGTGAACGCTGATCCGTCACCAGACGAACAGCTGCCGTTCTGATAATTACCCGGGGTGCAGGGATACGCGTTCCCTGCACCTCCTTTTCTCTCTGAAATGTTTCTCATTTTTCTTGCATTATCGCTCTATACCCTGCTGTTGCTCTCGGAACAGGCACTGGCAGGTGTCGCACCAGCCGAAATTGAACAGCACAGGGATTCCGATGATCGGGACTGGCAATCGGTGATAAAATTATACGACAGACTGAGACCTGTATTGTCAGCACTTCTGATTGCCAGAATTCTGATGGCTTTGATCGCTGGCACTATAATTGCCTTTCATCTGCTCAGGAGTCACTTGTTACTTGAGCTCCTGCAGTCTGTACCCTCGGTGCATCAGTTACTGTGGGCGACGATTGCACTGCTGACCGTACTTGCGCTCGCACTCATACTTTGGGTACTCGCCCGCACAACACTTTATGCAACCAAAGGAAGCAATCATCCGAGGTATCTGATACGGCTGGCGCCCTTCATTTCCTTCTGGATGACAATCGGCGAACGGATGACATTCAGAAAACCCAAAGCCGAAAGTATTGTGAATAATACCGACGAGACCGACCGAATCCCGGCGAATCGCGAGAAAAGGGAACTTGAGTTACTCCGGAGCATCGTTCAGTTTGGTGACGTTACGGTTAAACAGGTGATGCAGCCCCGATCCAAAGTCGTTTCGGTAGATTTCAGAACGCTCTACCCTGAACTGCTGGTCATCGTGCGCGAAACGGGATTTTCCCGATTGCCCGTTGTTGATGAAGAACTTGATAACGTAACCGGAATTCTGTACGTCAAGGATCTGATTCCCTATCTGGATGCTCCCGATTCATTCGAGTGGCAGGCACTCGTACGTACAGATATAATGGTTGTTCCTGAATCAAAACGCGGTAGTGAACTGCTCGAAGAATTCAAAAGAGAAAAAATGCACCTGGCTATCGTAGTGGATGAGTACGGGGGAACTGCCGGTATCGTAACACTAGAAGATATCCTGGAGGAGGTAACCGGCGATATACGCGATGAATTCGACGAAGACAGCGAAATCAGGTTCAGGAAACTGGACGACCGTAATTATCTATTTGACGGACAGACACTTCTGAACGATGTGTGCCGTATCACAGGCATCAATTCCGCCGCCTTCGAGACATTAAGAGGAAACTCTGATACTATTGCCGGACTGGTTCTTGAAATTCGTGGCGATATCCCTGTTACCGGGGAAGAGGTCGCCTGCAAATCCTGTACCCTCACCGTAACAGCTGCCAATAACCGGCGTATTGAACAGGTCAGAATCACTCTCCTCTGATTATCACTCTTGCTTTCGGTGAACCCTGACTCTGAAATGGCCGTTCTCTATAGTGGCCATCACGCCAGCACCACTCACAAGCACGCCGGAAAAGCGTCCCCAAATTGTATCCTGAGCAAATCCGTCCACCTCAATTTGTATGTCTTCGCTTACGTCGTTGGAAACACCGGTATAGTTTAATGTATCCCGCCTGCTGAACTCCACCCCGCCCCAGCCAAAATCCTTGAGTTGCATTATTGCCCTGGCAGGCGTGTACGGATATTCTCCGTTTGTCTCGTCAAACTCAAAACCAAGCGCCAGTCCAAGCGCCGGACTCACCGGATCATCCTGACGGATTATCTCTACATATCCGTTCTCCGGATCAAAGTAATTACTCATGGTATCCAGCTGTGCATTGCTGTATCCTGCCCTCGGATAGTAAGGATTGTCAAACTTCTGCATCCTGTGCTGGAGAATTTGTTTCCTGCCCTTGAATGAAAAACTCACTCCAAATGCTGAATCGTTAACAGAGAACAGCACAGCCGAGGTTGATACCGCTGCGACAATCGCAAAGAATACTGATCTGTAAAAAAAACGGACTCTCAAGAGATGAATGAAGTGTGAGGTGAACAACAAGATTATGACCGACAGGATTTTATTTTCAAGGTTTCATCAGGAATATCGTCGCTGGAAAAGTTGAACGCACAGATGGGCATTTTATCTGGACCTGGATACTAAATCAAACAATCCTGCCCAGCGCAGCTATATTCTCGGCCCTGTCGAATACCGCAGATACAGGAATGGTAAATCCGGGAATTGATACACTGTTAACTTCGTCACCCGATTCAAATTTTCCCTGAAGTACATAAGTCCCATCGCCCGTAGCTGGAAGAACATACTGTTCAATTATCCGCTTTTTGGTATCAATAATCCAGTACTCTCCGACACCGTGACGTGCATAGTCGGCGTACTTGACGACACGATCCGTTCGGGTAGTACGCCGGGAAAGTATCTCCACTACAAAATCAGGGGCAGGATGGAGTATTGTATCTCCGTGGAATGACTGTGCCTTGTCACGCGACCAGTAACAGATATCGGGTTCATAATCATTTCTCGTCAGGCTAACCATAGCTTTTTCATGGCCATGTGCACCAAGGTCGTGCTTGTCCACATAAATACTCAGCAACCGGTAAAGATTCGCCGAGGCCTCCAGGTGCTGCCGCTTCACCGGAGAATGAAGTACTATTTCTCCGTTGATGAATTCTGCCTTGATATCGTCACTGACCCATTCCCTGAATTCATATCGCCTCCGCTGTTCTTCCGCCAGTGCTGCTGCTGCTGCCTCCACAATAAAGGGGGCTGCAGGATCACTCATTACCGTGTAAAAGATATTTGCTGTCATACCAATACAAAGATAATGGAATTTCGGAAAGTGGCAAGCCCATCTTCACCGCTCAACATGTATAATATTCTGTATACTCACCTCACCGCCAGCCTCCCGTAATTCCAGTCTGTAGATACCCGTGGGCAACCCGCGCATATCGAGTTTCGTACTGGCGGGCGTGTACATGCGTACGCACGTACCCGAAGCATCGTATAGTATGGCCTGACCGGGATTCCTGCTGAGGGTGACCTCATCGGCACACGGATTCGGGAATACCGAGATTTTTTCGCGTCCAGCGGGTTCCGCCGCTGCCGAAATACCGGAAACAAGGCCGCTCAGACTGAATCTGGAAACAACGCCCCGCTGCCACTGCCAGGCTGCGTACGGGCCTCCGAAACTGATTGCCTGTCCTTCCATGCCCGGCGAATAAAAATTGTAAAGGCTGTCCATGGTATAAGGCAGCCAGGTGTAGTTGATATCTTCTGAAGTGTAGATATACCTGTAGTCACCGTCAGGATCGAAGGCTGACAATTTCCAGTTGTTCTCTGTATCGTTTGTCAGTACAAAGAGGATATCCTTGAAGATAAAACTGTGTGTTGTGTGGTTATTTTCGATGGTCTGATCATTAAGTATCTCCCCGTTCTCCCGGCACAGGGTCACTCCCCCGGTTTGTACCAGGTAATACTGGTCGTTTTTGTGACAAAGCAATCCTCTGATCAGGGTATTGTCGGCTGAACAAGGCAGCACCGACAACACACCCGCCAGCGAAAGGCTCATCAGTGAAGATTCAGACGGGGAGGTGCCAGTACTCGCAAAAAACAGCAGTTTGCCCGTACGCGGATTCACATCGTATATGTTGCTGATTCCACCGCTGTAAACGCTGCCCAGCTTGATGACTTTTTCCCACTGCAGCTGCCAGTCGTGATAAAGCCGGATAATCAGTGTGTCTGACCAGGCGTAGTTCAACCGCTCTGCTGTATAACTGTAGCTTCCCGGCTGACCGGGCAAGCTAAATGTAGCAACGGGGAAACCGGGAAATGCTGTTTCCTTCAGAATGTTCAGGTCTTCATCCAGCAATAACCCCTGATTGTCCAGTGCTGTTGTTGCCTCAATTGCACTGATATGATTCTCAGGTGTACAAAAAAGCCGGTATATCTGCCGGTTGTACAGGACCTTGTCGGGTAAACCCTCAGGTGTATAGCGCAGCAGTGCGCGCTGCCCGGTTTCCCAGGAAGCTGCCGGGAGCAGTACGTTGTTGTGCTGGTCGGTAATCAGATGGGTTCCGTAACCCGGCTCGCTGATCCAGCCGGACTCCAGCGGCCTGATCCATTGCAATAAACCTTCCTTGCTGTATTTGAATAGCGTGGAACGACTGGGTGTATAGGGAGCCTGACTTACCAGTGGCGAGCGGTTCTCCGTGAGCAGTACAAGCAAATCTCCATTTCTGTCTGTCAGATGGTGCAGGTAATTCGCATGGCTTGTGCTGTCACCGTTGAAGTTGTCCTGCCAGTATGTTTCCCCGCTGACCGGGTTGAATGATTCGGTAAACCAGCGATGCTCTGTATATGGAATAATCTGCGGAAACTTCTTAGACCGGAAGGTGCCGGCCAGTATAATCTGCTGTGGATCAATAACTATGGCGTTATTCCCTGCAAAAATCTCTCCGGGAGGCGGAACTATTTCATGGTTCCAGAGTTCCTGAAATGTTGTCGTTGAAATCGCTTTTACGGCAGCCCCGCCCGTCAGTGGTATAGCGCCGCTCATCAGATACACGTTGTCAGCCTGTATGAGTCCATAAGGTACAAAACCGCCCGGGCCTGCTATCTGCTGTACTCCAACAAGACTCCCCAGGTCATTTAATTCGCGAATAAATCCGGATGGTGTACCGGGTACCGAACGGTCAACTCCGCTGAGTACCAGGGTATTATTACCGCTGTATATGGCATTATTACACTCAAGGGCCCCATTCTTGGGAGAGATATACATGTATCGCGCGTAATCGGCAGCATCCACGTCGAGCACTATGACCTGATCGGACCCGAAAAGTCCAAAATTGGCCACAATGTAACTGTGCCCGTTGGATCCGTGATATACCTGTACTGGCGTTCCATAGAAGTAGTAGTTAAACAGCGTCTTGACTGTATCGGGAAGAAAGTCCAGTGAAACCGGAGTAGTTTCATCGGTCATGACCTTCGGGTTCACCCTGCGGTTGTAATAGCCGGGATTGTTCTCGTCGCCCCAAATAGTGTAAACGAAATTACCATCGTAGTCATGTGTGGTGCTCACTGCGTATGAACCGCCCGAAACCGACTGCCCCACACCGGAGATAGAATCCTGCTGAAACAGTACTCCGTTCGGATCGTAAGCATGTATATAGGTGGTATTCGTCTGAAGTGATTCTGTATGCCGGGTGTATGTGATATACAGATTGGATTCATCGTCGAGGAATCCGTCGTAATCATCCAGCCCAAACCACTGATCAGGAGGCACACAGGCAGTTATCTCACGGTCCCACAACAAGGCACCGTCTTTACCAAGTTTGAAGGCGTACAGACCGGCATGTTGATAGAAATAGGTCGAGCGGGCGTATCCTGCAAGGTATATTTCATCTTCTCTGCTCACAAACAGGTTGAGGGGCAGATCATACCCCACCCCGCGATCGGTACTGTACCTGAACTCCCACATCAATGCTCCGTCGGGCGACAGTTTTCGCACTGCTATATCGGAAAAGGTGGTATCTTTCTCGGTGCCTCCCGCCAGAATGATATTCCCGTCGCGGTCGCGCGCCGCGTGGGTGAGGGTATCGCGGCTGGTGTTGTCGCGCATCCCGAAACTCCGCTTCCACACCGGGGTAACCGGTATGATTTCCTGAGCGGTAACTGTACTGCACAAGAGCAGCAGTATACAGACTATTCTGTTCATAATTTACAGGCTGACGGTTCCGTTTTCCAGTTTCAGTACCCCTCGCGGACAAACGGCGGAACAGATTCCGCAACCTACACAACTGGCCCTGACAATATCTTCACCCCGCTGAGCATAGCTTTTTACATCTATCCCCATTTCGCAGTACTCGGAGCAGTTGCCGCACGAAATGCACTGCCCGCCGTTGGTGGTTATCCTGAACCGCGACCAGCGGCGCTGTATGATACCCATTATGGCTGCCTGCGGACATCCGAATCGGCACCATACCCTACTGCCGAATATGGGGTAAAATCCGGTACCTATTACCCCGGAAAACATGGATCCAATGAGAAATGAATACGTTTTTGAAAAAATGAGCGAGTAACTGCCCAGTATGGTTCCCTGCTCCCGGGAATTTATCCACAACAACAGGGTAAGTAGTACAATGATTAACAGCACGCTGTGTATCATCCAGCGCTCCACCTTCCAGGCGCCAAGTGATTTGTCCGATAAAGAACGGTACGGATCGCCAACTGTTTCGGCCAGTGCGCCGCAGCCGCACACCCATGAGCAGTACCATCGCTTGCCAAAATACCAGGTTAGAAGAGGCACAGCGATGAAGCTCATCACAGCACCCCAAAACACCAGAAACACTCCCGTACGGGCGTAATTGCCCGTGAACCAGCCAACAGTATCGGGGAACAGGTATTCATATTTAAGGGGCCAGAAATAAGAGAAATAGAACTCGGGCTGATTCATCATCATCATCCAGGCCGGTATCAGAAAACTGAATACAAGCTGGAAGAACATTACAGATACTGTTCTCCACTGCTGATAGGCATTACCCCGGTACTTGTACATGAACCGGATTCCCATAGCCAGCACCAGTGCCGTATAACTGAACCCGTACAGGAACCACTGGTCTGCCGGACGCCCCCTCAAGAAAATACTCAGCGGATCCAGCATGCTGATCAAGCCGGACAAGGGTTCGGGATACCAGTACAAACAAATATAAAAACCTGAAATGAATATGCCGGTCATCCAGCCGACCACCCCGCGATCGTACCAGAGCGCGCCTGCGGTGAGTCCGGCCAGTGTTGCCAGCGCAATCAGGACAACCTGCAGGCCCGGATAGCTGCCTCAAAACGTCGGTAAAACTCCGGATCAAAGTTGGCCATCGACAGGTTCTTCAGTACCCCGGAAATGTGTGTACCGGTAGCAATCCAGTGTTCACATACCTGCTGCCTGTACCTGATTCCCATGGTCTGAAATCCGGTTACGGCACCCGTCGCCGTATCGTAATTGATCCTCACTGATTTTTTTCCCGACGAATCCTCCCAGTACAGACTTGTGATTCCGGACGGTGTAGTTGCGGGTACCTGACCGTAAATCTGGTACTCTGTTTCGAAAAACCGGGCCGAATTGTACCAGATTCCCTGACAATAGGGCTCCGGATTGCCACAAACATTCCGGGCGACGGTTTCTCCCATTGCCCGGGCAGTGTACCAGAGTGGCTCCACAGCACGCCTCGCAGGAGCGGGTGTGCGCAACTCTGCACAATCTCCGGCAGCATATATGTCTTTCACGGAGGTCCGAAGGTATTCATCCACCAGTAGGCCGGAATCAGTTTCAATACCGGTACCGTACAGAAAACCGGTTTCCGGCGCTACTCCCGTAGTGATGCCAACCAGTCCGCAGGGAATTTCAAGACCATCGTTTGTGACTACTGATTCAACACGGCCATTACCCCTGATTTCACGTATCTGCATACCGAACCTGAGATCCACGCCGTGTTCCCGGATAATACGGCCTGCCATATTACTCTCCTCCGGTGTGAGCTGACGGGCCATCAATCCCTTTTCCCGCACCATAAACGTCACCCTGATTCCTCTGGAGACGAGCATTTCTGCCAGTTCAACACCGGTAAGTCCGCCTCCGACAACAACAGCACACTCCACTCCCCTGCTCAGCCGGTTCAGTACATCCAGATCACTGAGGTGGTAAAGATGCTGAACACCCGGCAGATTTTCGCCAGGCACACCAATTTTTACCGGACGGGATCCGGTGGCCAGTATCAATTTGTCCCACGAAAGGACGCTGCCATCCCCGAGTGTGATATTTTTGGCAGCCGGATTTACCTCCCGTACGCGCGCCTGTACGCGGTCAATCCGGTTCTTTTCCCAGAACCAGTCCTCATACAAGTACGTGCTTTCCAGTTTCAGTTTTCCCATGAAGATGTACATCAGGGCCGTCCGGGAAAACGGTTGCCACGATTCATCGGAAATCATGGTAATCCGGCAGTCACTCAGTTTCCTGATATGACGGGCAGCTGTAGTACCTGCGATTCCGTTTCCGATGATAACGACATGCATATGAGCTTGTTCAGGGTAGCAGATTCCATGCTTCTCCCCGCTGCGTCCACGGACTGAACAGGACGAACCGGACAAAGCCGTACCTTTTTGAGTAAACGCAGGTTTCACCGTTACCATCGAATGCGATGGCGCGATTATCCACCAGAATATTCAGTCGCGGGTAGGTGGCTCCGAGTTGTTCATAATCAACCGTGTATGCCTCCCTGCGGCAAGAACAGTAGCCGAGCGATGTTTTCCAGCCCTCAATCTGCAAAAATTCATTGTTAAAATCGTTCAGCGGAAGTCGCCAGTCGTCGGTTCGGTAGCCCACCAGTCTGGAACTCAGGAACGTCTGCCCGGGTTCTGTGACGCGCAGGGTATCGTTTTCAAAATTCAGAAAAAACTCATAGACCTGATCTTTGGAATAGCCAAACCAGGGCGACTCCGGGTTGGCTCCGACGTATTTCATGGACTCCCGGATGAGATACCCGTTCGCATCATGACCGATGACTTCCCAAATCAGGGTATCAGTGGTGTAGCGAAAGATATTTGTACTGGCGAAGTAATCCTCGCCAATCAGCCCGAGATACTTGCTGACCTGCCCCACTTCCATGGAATCGAAGCGGATGCGGTTCTGCGATGCGGCGGGCGGCTCATTGTTGCCACCGTTATTTTCTTCTTTTTTACAAGACAGGAATACCACGACAACCGCAGCTGCCAGTGTGTGTACCAGTGTTCTGCCGTTCATGCTCTATTGTACGATTAGCTTTCCGGAATCACTCCGGCCTGATCCGCGAACCGACCACAGGTAAACACCTTTGGGAAGATCATGCACATCAAATGAAGCCTGCGATCCGTTGAATTGTTTTTGTCTGACAAGTGTTCCCTTCAGGTCGTACAGCGAAAAACTGCCGATGCCCCTCCAGGCCTCGTCCAGATCAAGACGAATAAAATCGGTGGCAGGGTTGGGTGTTACCCTGACTTTCTTTTCTGACAAGGGCTCATTGTTTGCAGAGGCCGGCGAGAAGCTGGCCGTGAACATGCCGTTTCCGTGAGTACCGGCAACAACCAGTCCGTCGGAAGAGCGCGATTCAACATAGCTCACCACGGTGCTGCCGATGGCGTCGGGGCCTTCCTGCACCCACTGCGTCCCGGGCTGTCCGGTGGCGTGCAACAGCAGGGTGTCAGCGCTGTACAGGCCAACACTGGTTCCGCAGAAGTATTTGGTTTTACCGTTTGGTTGTGGCAGGATATTCACCCAGCGGAGAGAAGGTGCATTTCCCGAGCCTCCCACGGCAGCTTCCAGATTACCTCCCACTTTTTTCCAGGTGGCACCCGCATCTTCACTCAGAT
>JAJTFM010000039.1 GCA_021298575.1 Saprospiraceae bacterium
GGAGGGGGAGTTGTCGGCCAGTCCGTAACTGGCAGCACTTTCAGTAAAAGTATTATTGCCGTTATTGATGAACAGCAGATTCTTGCTGTTATCATCGGGCTTCAGTGTGGTTCTGCACACGTACAGATCCTGCATGCCGTCGGCGTTGATATCCACCACAGTCACGCCGGTTTTGAGTCCTGCGGCGGCTTCCACCCCGGCCTGCTGACTGATATCCTCGAACTTCAGTCCGCCCTTGTTGAGGTACAGTTTGCAGGGGCCCATGGTAGCGGTGAAGTACAGATCCTGGAGGCCGTCGTTGTTTACATCAATTACGCCTACACCGCCGCCGTTATACAGATAGGCATTGGCCACGATATTGAGTTCGTGGGATTCATGTATCTCGTTTTTGAAGGCTACACCCGATTCGGAGCTGTCCAGTTTCTGGAACAGAGCGTCTGCCGGGGCAGCCGGTTGTTCCGGGCGCCAGGCGCTGTTAACCTGATTGGAATCGCTTCCCCCGCAGGAGAGGAGCGTAGTAAGGGGCAGGGCGAGAAGAAGATATTTATACATCCGGGTCAAAAAGTTCAGATCAGTCTTTCCATGCGTCTCTTGGTTCGCTCATGGCCCATGCAGCACCTGCATTTTCGATGGCATTGAACATAGGCAGCCATTCGGCTGGTCCAGCGGACTGGGTCAGAATTTCATGGCGGCGCATCTGCAGGATGATATCGAGCGGATTGATGAGAACCGGACAAGCTTCCACACAGGCGTTGCAGGTTGTGCAGGCGTGAATTTCTTCGGGAGTAATCCGGTCGAAGAGCGATTTTCCGTCGTTGTAGCTTTCGCGGGTCTGTTTACCTTTTTCGATGGCGAGTCCGATTTCTTCGGCGCGATCGCGCACGTCCATCATGATTTTTCTGGGCGACAGTTTTTTGCCGGTCTGATTGGCCGGACAGGCGTCGGTGCAGCGGCCGCATTCGGTACAGGAGTAAGCCTGCAGTACGTTTTTCCAGCTCAGGGAGAATACATCATTGGCGCCGAATTCGAAGTTGCCGGCGTCGGTGGCAGGTATTTCCTCTCCGAGTGGCGGGAGGCCCATCATATTTCTGACTTCGCGCTGAATATCCGGCATATTGGTCATCTGGCCGCGCGGAGTGATGTCGGCATACCATGTGTTCGGGAAAGCCAGGATGATGTGCAGGTGTTTGGAGTAGGGCAGATAGCACAGGAATCCGAGTACAACCGACAGGTGGAGCCACCAGCCGAAGCGTTCCACGGCGATGAGTGCCTCGTCGGTGAGGTTGCCGAACAGTGCAGGGCCCAGCCAGGTGCTCACGGCAAAATTGCCGGTCAGGTGGTAATGATCAGCGCCCCGGGTTTGCAGCACCTTGTCGGCGCCATTCATGCAGAAAATAGCGATAATCAGGACAATTTCTGCCAGAAGAATGAGGTTGGCATCGCGTGAGGGGAATCCGCGGAGCTCGGGTTTCTGAAACCGGGCTATCCGGAGCAGGTTCCTGCGCGCGAGGAAGATAATGGTGGCGACGAAGGCAAGCACCGAAAGCACCTCGATGGAACTGATGACGAAAGTATAGAAGCCGCCGAGGTAAGGAGCAAAAAACCGGTGCGTACCGAACAGGCCGTCCACTACAATTTCAATCAGCTCTACCTGCGTAATGACGAATGCGATGTAAAGGGCTAGGTGCAGCACCGCTGGAAGCCAGTTTTTAAACATCTTCTGCTGACCGAGTGCTACAAGGAACATGTTTTTCCAGCGCAGAGACGCGTCTCCGGAGACCAGCTCATCCTTCCCGAGGAGAATATTCCGGCGAACCCTGCTAAAACCCCTGAAAGCGAACCAGCTGGTGCTGGCAGTCAGGATGAGGAACAAAACAGAAGATAACATGGCTTTGCGAATTGGTTAGATTTGACAGAGAGCCCTTTTCGGAGGAGAAAAAGCGGGGCGAAGTTACGCAATCAAATTCAACTATTGAGAACATCAGTCTACTGGGGCTGGCCTGCAAAGTAAACGCTTTAAATATTATCATTCCCACCAACATAAATCGGACTGAGTGTATTTATTGGTTTTTTCCTGTAATGAATTGCCTAGTAAAGATAATTGAGATTACTCCTTATCAGCCGGAATGACCAAGCGCTATATGACATGTATTACATGCGGGAGTTGTCGGCAACACCGACAACTCCCGCATACTTATTCAAGTGCTTAGCAGTCCTTCGACCTATTGCCTTCTGATGTAAAAAGGCTTTAGAGTTCACTTGGTATTTTGTTTATTTCGGAAGGGTAGCTTAATGACTCATTTTGCCTCTATTTTAATGGGGTCTAGTCGCCGATACTTGTTCAGAGTTTCCCTCAATTATTCAGACTAGTTGGATGATAGCACCTTTATTACCGATATATCTTATTTCACTCCTGATATTATTCACCGGTACACCATTGCTTAGGAGTTGATCAAGTTGTGTATTTTTCAGATAATCGTAGAAATTAGTTTCATAGCTATTTGGATACCTGTATAAGTGCCAGTCTCTGTACCCAGGAAGTGAAAAATTATTGTAATGCTCAGTCATTAGAAAACTAAAGATCGCCGTCATTCTATCCCTATGTTTTTGGCTATCCTGACTATCGCTATGATGAAAATACTTACTGAAAAAATCATGAAACTTATTTCCAGACATTGATGCATGATAAAATGTATGCCACTCGTGCATATTCTGATAAGCATGAGCTACAGCTAATGCCTCTTCTTTCATACTGTCAAATTTTGCCTGAGTAAGGAATCTTTTATAGTCGGAATAGTGATGAAAGGTCTCGTGGTTCATGACATCTTCAACCACAAAATAAATCGTGAAAAGGGCTGTGTCTAGACCAAGATTCACTCCTGATTTGACTACTTTTCTGATTAGCGAGCCACAATAACTGCCTAAACTTTTCCTGTAGAATGTGATTACCCCAGGTGAATTCATGGGGCGATATGAGCCCAATACTATTACGTCACCATGTTCTGATTCGTTGTTGTAATCAAATCCATCTGCAATAATTGGTTGCTTAATTTCTGCAGGAAAGTTTTCAGGGAAACGTGACAAGACTCTTTCTCCAACATTAAGGAGAGACTGATTAATCAATTCACTTTGCTGTTCTTCAGTAAAAAGATCATTGAAAATTTCAATGGCAATCTGTTGCTGGTCCATGCTTAAAATTCTAAAGAGTTAAATGTCAGTCGAGTTCACAATTTGAACGATTAGAGGCAAAGTTGTGTCACAAAATTGAACAGTCCAAATCTTGACAACCTTGTCAAAATCTACGTTTGACATTTATTTAGAAGCATTATTTTGCCGTACTCGTCGGTACCTGGACGCAAGTATATGTATAACCGTGTGAAAATTTCTCAGTGAGACAGTTTGTGGCCGATTACTAAGCGTCTACTCATCCACCCTGAACTTGAACCCTACCCCGTGTATGTTTTCTATTTTAATCCTGTCGTCCAGACTCAGGTATTTGCGCAGGCGGGAAATAAAGACATCCAGGCTTCGGCCAAGAAAATAATCGTCCTTCCCCCAGATAGTTTCGAGGATGAAAGAGCGCTTGACAACCTGATTCCTGTGTTCGTTCAGCAGTTTCAGCAGTTCGGCCTCCTTGATTGTCAGCGTCTCGGCGTATCCGTCGGAGGTCAGGCTCAGATTTTTATAGTCGAACTGGTAAGTACCGATATTAACAGGCGCTCCGGGCTTCAGCATGCTGGAGTACTTGGTCCTGCGCAGAAAAATATCAATTTTCAACAGGAGTTCCTCTATGCTGAAGGGTTTGGTGATGTAGTCGTCGGCACCGATAGTCAGACCGTGGATCTTGTCCTGCTTCATGCTTTTGGCTGTCAGGAAAATGATAGGTACCTGATCATCGCGCTTCCTGATTTCCTGGGCCAGCGTGAAACCGTCCACCTCCGGCAACATGACATCGAGGATACACAGGTCGAATTTATGTCCGGCTCCGATCAGACCCATTGCTTTCCGGCCATCTTCACAGTAAGTAACTTCATAGCCGCTGAGCTCGAGGTTATCCCGGGTTACGAAACTGAGGCTCTCATCGTCCTCCACATACAGGAGTGTAGCTTTTGGATGTGTCATGTCTTGATCGATTTTGGTAGCGCAAACATAATGAAGTTTGGTTGATATAGGGTATTAACAAATGATAGTATTAAATTTATCATAACAACTTTTGAGTACCTGTACCATACCGGAAATGGCTACCTTTGCGGTTCAAATTTTCTTACAAATCTGTTTTCACAAAATATGAGTGCAATCCGTGACATTATTGCCCGCGAAATCCTCGATTCCCGCGGTAACCCCACAGTAGAAGCTGAAGTCTGGACGGAAACCGGTTTTGTCGGCCGTGCGGCTGTCCCTAGCGGCGCCAGTACAGGCGCGCACGAGGCAGTTGAGCTTCGCGATGAAGAAGAACGCTATCTCGGCAAAGGGGTTCAGAAAGCAGTCAAAAACATAGAGCAGGTAATCCGCGGCGAGCTGATTGGCCAGGAAGTTACCGATCAGATTCGTATTGACAAACTGATGCTCGATGCCGATGGTACGCGCAACAAGGCCAAGCTTGGTGCCAATGCCATTCTCGCAGTGAGCCTCGCCGTTGCTCGCGCTGCGGCTGAAGAACTTGGTCAGCCACTCTATCGCTACCTTGGCGGCGTGAATGCGCACGTGCTGCCCGTACCTATGATGAATATCCTGAATGGAGGTGCTCACGCTGACAATGGCATTGATTTTCAGGAGTTTATGATTATGCCGGTAGGCGCCGAGTCTTTCCGTGAAGGACTGCGCATGGGTGTGGAGGTATTTCACCACCTGAAAAAAGTACTGAAGAGCAAGGGTTACGCCACGAACGTCGGTGATGAGGGTGGCTTTGCTCCGGGTATCAAAAATAACGAGGAAGCTATTCAGATGGTGATGACCGCCATCGAGGCTGCCGGCTACCGTCCGCTCGACGACATTGTTATTGCCCTCGACGCCGCTTCCACCGAGTTCTTCGATGCTGAAAAAGGCGAGTACGTATTCAAGAAATCCAGCGGCGACCGCTACTCCTCCAAAGATATGGTCAGCTTCTGGAAAGACTGGTGCAACCGTTACCCGATCTTCTCTATTGAAGACGGCTTTGCCGAAGACGACTGGGACGGCTGGAAGCTGGTCACCGAAACGCTCGGCCACCGTATTCAGCTGGTAGGTGATGATTTGTTTGTTACCAATGTAGATCGCCTGCAGCACGGCATTGACAATAAAGTGGCCAATTCCATTCTCATCAAGGTAAATCAGATAGGTTCGCTCACAGAGACAATCAATTCGGTGAATCTGGCTACCCGCCATGCCTACACGTCGGTTATCAGTCACCGCTCCGGCGAAACGGAAGATACCACTATTGCCGACCTGGCCGTGGCACTGAATACCGGACAAATCAAGACCGGCTCTGCCAGTCGCTCTGACCGGATAGCCAAGTATAATCAGCTGCTCCGTATCGAGGAGGAGCTGGGTGATGCCGCCACTTATCTCGGCCGCTCAATTTTCGGGCACTGATAACGGATTGTTCCGGTTATGTACCCGATAGGTGTGTTTGACTCCGGCTACGGAGGCCTTACTGTATTCCGGGAGATTCGCAAGCGTCTCCCGGAATACGATTATATATACCTTGGAGATAACGGCAGAGCTCCGTACGGCCCCCGTGATTTCGATACTATATACCAATATACCCTCGAATCGGTAAAATACCTGTTTGGAATGGGGAAACGGTTGGCAGCTTCACCCGTACCGGTCATGTTGGCGTTCTGGCAACAACCGGCACTGTCAATTCCGGTTCATATATACTGGAGATAGCCCATTTTTTTCCTGAAATAAAGGTGTTTCAGCAGGCCTGTCCGATGTGGGTGCCACTGGTTGAAAATAATGAATACGAGGGGCCGGGAGCCGATTATTTCGTAAAAAAGTATCTGGATGCGCTGCTCGCGCAGTCGGGAGAAATAGACACCATATTACTTGGGTGTACTCATTACCCGCTCCTTGTCGGAAAAATCAGACAGTATCTTCCGGCAGGTGTGGAAGTGATTTCACAGGGAGAGATTGTAGCCGAGAAACTGGACGATTACCTCCGCAGGCATCCGGAGATGGAAAAACGGTGCAGGAAGGGTGGCCAGACGACATACCTGACAACCGAGTCTGCTGCCGGCTTTGACGCTATGGCAGCTATATTTATGGGGGAGCCAGTACACTCCCGACATATCAGGCTGGGTGTGTACTGACTTCCATTAATATCAGGAGATATGCGCCTTGTACTGATCGGCATCCATCAGTTTGCCGAGTTCAGACAGGTCGCTGATTTCAACTTTAACCAGCCAGCCATCGCCGTAAGGATCACTGTTTACAAGTGACGGGTCTCCGGAATCACTTACTTTATCGTTGAATTCCAGTACTTTGGCATTCACAGGCATGAACAAATCGGATGTCGTTTTTACAGCCTCCACCGTGCCGAAAACTCCGCCGGCGTTGATAGTTTCGCCAACAGTTTCCACTTCAATGTAAACCAGTTCACCCAGTTCGCCCTGGGCGTAGTCGGTGATGCCAACGTAGGCAACATTACCGCTTTCGATACGGATCCACTCGTGATCTTCAGAGTACTTACAGTTCGCAGGAACGTTCATTTTGATTAGAATTATGTGTTAGGAGATGGAATTTCTCTTGAAAGGCCGGAAAGTACCTTGCCTGCGTGCAAATGTAGAAAAAACGGAGGAATATCACCCAATATTCCGGAAAACCTTCTTTCATTTGTCCCGCAATTCATCTCTTTCAATATCCTTCAGCTATGAAATACACACCGATCAGTCCGGAAATGTATCAATATAACCGCCAGCGCTTTGCTGCACAGATGCAGCCGGGCACCGTGGCCATTTTCAACTCCAATGATATGATGCCCCGCACGGGCGATCAGTATCATATTTTCCGCCAGAATGCGGGTCTTTTGTACCTGTCAGGCATAGATCAGGAAGAAACCATGTTGCTGCTGTTTCCCGGGTGCCCGCGCGAGGATCACGAGGAGGTGCTCATCATCCGTCGTACCAATGAACACCTGGCAGTATGGGAAGGACACAAATATACCAAGGAGGAGGCCCGCGAAGCCTCCGGTATCAAAAAGGTTTACTTTGCCGACGAGGCGGAGGCAGTCATCAACGAGCTGATTCTGATTTCAGAAGGTATTTACCTGAATCTGAATGAAAATGACCGCTTTCTCTCACCGGTGGAGTACCGCGACCTGCGCTATGCCCGCAGTATCCGCGATCGCTATCCTGCGCACACCATTCACCGCGCACAGCCCATTTTAAAGCGTCTTCAGACGGTGAAGAGCCGCTGGGAAGTGGAGGCCACTCAGGAGGCTATTGACATCACGGAAAAGGCATTCAGGCGCGTACTCGGATTTGTAAAGCCGGGCGTCTGGGAATACGAAGTGGAGGCCGAAATTACCCATGAATTCCTGCGCAACCGGGCTACCGGACATGGTTACACACCTATCATAGGCTCTGGAAAGAACGCCTGCGTGCTTCACTACATTGAAAACAGAAATCAGTGCCTCGATGGCGACGTACTTCTCATGGACTTCGGCGCCGAGTATGCCAACTACAACGCGGATCTGACGCGCTCCATCCCGGTGAGCGGCCGCTTCACGAAAAGGCAGAAAGATGTTTACAATGCCGTGCTCCGCGTGATGAACGAAGCGAAAAAGATGCTGGTGCCCGGCACTTCCTTCGTGGAATATCACAAGGAGGTGGGTAGAATCATGGAAAGCGAACTGCTCGGACTGGGCCTCATCAGCAAAGATGATATCAGCAAGCAGGATAAGGACTGGCCCGCATACAAGAAGTACTTCATGCACGGAACGAGTCACCACCTGGGGCTCGATGTTCATGATATTATGTTCAGATACCACACTTTTGAAGCGGGCAACCTGTTCACCGTCGAGCCCGGTATTTATATTCCGGAGGAGAATCTGGGTATCCGACTTGAAAATGATGTTCTCATCACAGTGGACGGCAACGACGATCTGTTCAAAAATATCCCTGTCGAGGCGGACGAAATTGAGGAACTGATGAACGGATAGTATCCGTTTAATGCCCTGTGAATAACCGGAGGCCGGATTTCCGGTTGGTGAAAAACTCGTTATTTGGCGAAAAAATCGGCTTTCACCAGCCCGACGGGTAATATTGCAGCCTCCGGTTATTCATGCGGGACCGGCACAGAAACCATTTTGTGTATTCTTACCACTGCCAGCAGTGCCAGACTGATTACGAAGAACACGGCAAGCGCCATGACACTGTTGCGCATACCGCCGGTGAGTTGTTCCACTATGCCAAACGTAAATGTTCCGGCAACTGTTGATACTTTGTCCATAACGTCGTAAAAGCTGAAGTAGGAGGCTGTATCGGGTGTGTTTTCAGGCAGAAGTTTGGCGTAGGTACTCCTCGAAAGCGACTGAATGCCGCCCATAACGAGCCCCACAGCGCCGGCAAGCAGGTAGAAATCCAGACCCGTTTGCACAAAGTATCCCAGAATACAGATGATCGTCCAGATGACGAGCATGATCATCAGGGAGTACTTGTTCCCCTTGCGCCCGGATACGCGTGCGAAAAGGGTTGCTCCTCCTATGGCCACTATTTGCAGGATTAAAACGAGAAATATTAGTCCCGAGGAGGTGAAGTGCAGTTCTTTCTCTGCGAAAGTGGATGCGAGGAATAGAACAGCCTGTACGCCTGCATTGAAACAGAAAAAGGCACCGAGGAAGGAGAGTGCATTTTTGTCTGCCTTTAGGTTGTTCCAGGCCTTTCGGAGTTCCCGGTATCCTTTCGTCAGCAGATGGTCCGTTTTGCCAAGCGGGTGGTCTTCCGGCAGCCTTTTAAGCGGAATCCGGGAGAAGCCCAGCCACCACAATCCGACCATAATAAATGCCGAAGGAATAGCCTCCAGGGCATCGCTGAAACCGAACCACTGGTAATTCATAATGATAACCAGATTGACAATCAGCAGGATAACACTTCCCACAAAGCCGTAGCTGAAACCCTGGGCACTGACCTCATCGTATCTGTCCTCCGTGACAATAAGCGGCAGAAATGCGTTGTAGAACACAATTCCTCCGGCAAAACCGATGGTGGCGAGTATGAAGCCCGCCACTCCGATCCACAGGGTATCCATATCGTGGAACAGGGCCAGCGACATACAGGACAGCGCGCCCAGAATCGTGAAAAAGCGCAAAAACTCCTTTTTCCGTCCTCCATAATCGGCAATGCCGGACAACAGCGGCGAAACAGCGGCTATGACCAGGTACGCGAAAGCAATGCTCCAGGCGTACAGGGTGCTGTCGGACATCCGGATGCCGAAGATATACAGAGAGTCATCTGCCAGTGTCAGGAAATAGCCCGGAAAAATCGCCACCGTGATAACCAGTGCATAGGCAGAGTTGGCCCAGTCAAAAAAGGCCCATCCACGTACGACGTACGGGTTGTTTTTTTCGTTTGTCATGAAACAGAAATATTGATCACTTTTCAAGGCTCAATGATAAATATTATTTCATGTACAGGCGAGTATAGTTCTTGTTATTTTAGAACTTGTTCAGGATTCTCTCGCCGAGTCAAAAACGGCTCATTTTTCGCCATTTTTTACCTTTTTTCAGTTACGTAGCTCCAGCTATGCGCCTTCAAAAATGCAAAAACTGACAAAAAATCAGCCCGTTTTTGCCACCGGCAGAGAATCCTGAACAAGCTCTTAGTCAGAACTGCTCAAATCAACATAGGCTTCCGGTGAAAACGGAGGCGTGCAGTAGCAAAGAAAAATCAGGTCGCTCTGGCCTGTATTGCATATATATTGTGGTGTATCGGCAGGGATACGCACAGTATCACCGGCCGATACAGTTCCAGCCATTTGATTGTCAATATACACGTCGCCGCTGCCACTCAGGATGTAATACCATTCTGCAGTGGCTTTCAGCAGGTGATTGGCGGTACAAACCCCCGGTTCCACGCGTGCCTGTGCGAGTGAGGCTTCGGGTACTGAAGGAAGATTCAGAATTTCGATAATGTGGCAGCGTTCCGCAGTGGGATACTCTGCCGACGGAATTGTTGGGAAAATCAATTTATCGGTCATTTTCAACCCATTATATCGTCAATAGCCGGTACGTGGCCCAGTGTTTTCAGGTGACTGAAGTGTGAGCGCAGCGCATGTACAAAAGAACGATGCTCAAGGTACGGGATATTGAATTCGCTGGCTGTATCGCGTACAATCCGGGCAATTTTCGGGTAGTGTACATGACTGATTTTCGGGAAAAGATGGTGTTCTACCTGAAAATTGAGTCCGCCCATATACCAGGTCAGGAATCTGTTTTTCGGAGAAAAATTGACCGTGGTGTGCAACTGGTGTACAGCCCAGTCGTGTTCGAGTACGCCGGCGCCATCAGGCAACGGGTAATCAGTCTCTTCCACCGAGTGGGCGAGTTGAAAGGTAACAGACAGGATAACTCCTCCGACCAGGTGCATAAGAACAAATCCTGCGAAAACCTGCAGTGGAGGCAAACCTGCCATCAGAGGAATTCCGATGAAAATGGAGAAGTAAAATACCTTGATAAGCAAGGTTTTGAAAAAAAGCAGTCGGGTTTGAGACGGGCTCAGTTTGCTTACTCCCGTTTTGGAATAGCGGGCTATCTGCAGGAAATCCTTGGCAGTTACCCAGTAGAGTGTCATCAGGCTGTAGATGAAAATTGCGTGAAAGAACTGGGATTTGTGAGCTTTCTTCAGTGGAGTATGCGGAGAAAGGCGGAGCCCCGGCTTGCTGGAAATATCATCATCGAAGTGTGTGACATTGGTGAATGTGTGGTGAAGAAAATTGTGCTGCATTTTCCAGGTTTCAACCGATCCGCCCAAAAGTAGCAGGGAGTATCCCACAAAATCGTTGACCCGCTGATTTTTCGACCAGGCGCCATGGTTGGCATCGTGCATGATACACATGCCCACGCCAGCCATTCCCGCACCCATGATCACCCACAGCAGGAGTGAAACCGGGAGTGATGGCTGCATAATGGCAAGAATGGCAAGTGGGCCCAGATAAGCCGCCATTAATACAAATGATTTGACAATAAGGCCAATACTGGCATATCTGGACAGGTTCCGTTCACGGAAATAGTTTTCAATCCGCGTGTTCAGAGTTTGGTAAAATTTCAAATTTTGGCTTTTCGGGAAATTTATGGAATTTAATTTCGTCATTTCCGGTTTTTAATTTTGATGTCGTTTGAATTGTACGTGTTTCAATGTACAAAGTACGGTTATTATTATAAAATTAAAATTAATTTTTTTGCGTCCCTGGTGCCAAGCCTCGAATACTGGAAAAAAATATGATCTTAATATGATCTAAAAATTTGTTGTAATAACTTTTTTTCACACCTTTGATGCGATCAAATGATGGCATCATGATACATAAATATTACGAAGGAACTCCCCGTATCATCAACTTGTCAACGGATGTTGGTACTCTGTTGGGTGTTGTGGATGCGACGCACCTCAGAAAGCCAAGAACCGAACTCCGAAAGAGAAACAAGGTAAAAACCATCCGTGCATCTCTGGCGATTGAAGGGAATACACTGAGCGAGGATCAGATTACTGCTATTATAGAGAATAAACGAGTAGTTGGCCCTCCCAAAGATATCAGGGAGGTGGAGAATGCTATTCGGGCATACGACAACCTTTCCAATTTCAATGCCTTCTCCATAGAATCCTATCTGGAGGCACACAGGATGTTGATGTCAGGTCTTGTAGACAGGCCTGGTCAGTTCAGAACTGCCTCCGTCGGAGTGGTACAGGGTGACAGAATAGCACATCTTGCCCCGCCGGGATGGAATGTTGACAACCTGATGACAGACTTGTTTCGATATCTTGAGAAGGGAGAGGATAATCTGATAATCAAGAGCTGCGTCTTCCATTATGAAATGGAGTTTATTCATCCTTTTATGGATGGGAATGGAAGGATGGGCCGTTTATGGCAGACAGTTATATTGATGCGGGTGAATCCTGTGTTCGAGTACCTGCCAATTGAGCAGGAAATAAAGAAAAGTCAGAAAGACTATTACAATGTACTGAGTCAATGCGACAGGGAGGGTCTGTCCACGAAATTTGTTGAATATATGCTGGACAAGATAAAGTTGAGTCTGGAGGAACTGGTAGGTAAACAAAGGGATAACTTTACGGATACAGAGCGTTTAAAATATTTTCTGGATCAACTTGACAGCGGCGAATTCACCAGAAAAGACTACCTCAGGGTATTTCCCGGTATATCAACGGCAACAGCGACCAGGGATTTGAGAAGCGGCGTTGAGGAGGGACTTCTGGTCAGGGAGGGTAACGATCGTCAGGCGAGATATCGGAAGAAATGAGCGCCCGCTGGATTTTTCTCTATTTTGCCGGAGTTATTTTGAGTTATTTTTTCACGTGGTAATAAATCTCCTTCATGAAGTCCAAATTTTCAGTGGCAGGAATAATGTCCTTTGGTTGCTTGTTTCTCGCTTGTATTTTGAACACTTCCACCGCTTCTGGTCAGTGGTACTCTCAGAATGTAACCGGATACGACCTGTATGCTGTTCAATATCTGAATAATAATACAATTTTTTGTGCCGGAGCGGCGCTGGTGAAGACACAGAACGGGGGAGCCAGCTGGTCGGTACTGGATCTGAAGGATCAGAACGGAGCGGATATTCTGGCCAGTACTTTTCTTGACGTACATTTTTTTGATGACAATACCGGGGTAGCTACCGGCTCTATTTACCTTTCCAATACGGAATGTATTTTCCGGACCACCAATGGCGGCGCCAACTGGGACCACCAATGGCGGCGCCAACTGGACGCTGGTGAGCTCCAATAATGACGGAGACTGGCCCCGCCGGCTTGATGATATGGATTTTCCTTCAGCATCTGTAGGCTATGCTGTTGGCAGCAACGGGCGTATCCTGAAGACCCAAAACGGAGGGGTGAACTGGCTCCCGCAGTCTTCAGGAGTTAACTGGCACCTGCACAGTGTTGATTTCGTTTCGGTTACTACAGGCTTTGCGGTGGGTGACGAGGGTATCCTCCGGACAACAAACGGTGGCAACACCTGGACGAAAGTTTATCAGAATACAGCTTACTGGAAGGATATTGCCATGTGGGATGCATCAAACGGTTTTGCTATATCCGATAACGGGCCTGTTGTGAGAACTACCGATGGCGGCAACACCTGGTTACAGATTGTTTCGGTATCATCCGCAGAAGCTGTTTCGCTTTTTTCAGCCTCTGAAATCATGATTTTCACAAGCGCTGGTGCTATACGCTCGGAGTCGGGTGGTACCTACTGGGAATATTATCAATATCCGGGCGGTATCTGGTTCCATAATGCGTCTTTTATTGGCGACAAGGGATGCGTGGTGGGTGATGACGGTAACTTGTGGTTGCTGGAGAACCGCGGAGGACCGGCATGGCCGGTTGCCCGGTTCAGCCTCAAAGGGCAGCCGGCTCTTTGCCCTTACGAACCGGTCGAATTTCAGAACCAGAGTAACCCGGCGTATTCTTTCACCTGGTTGCGACAGGGGCAGATACTGGGAAATGATTTTGAGCTGTCGTATGCTTTCCCCGAACCGGATCGAACAGATTCTATTCTGCTGGTTGCCTACAACGGATTTTACACGGATACGGCAGTATGGTCGGGCTATATCCGTGAAGAACCGGCTCCTTATCCCTTTGTGCCGACTTCAGGGAATCAGAATTATTGTGTAGGCACTCCCGTCCAGATAACAGTGCCAGGCCCCGGTAATTTTGGAGTATTCTATCAGCTCTACGCAAATCAGTCGCCGGTGGGTGCCGGTCAAACAGGAAACGGCAGTGCACTTTACTACACCTGGAGCCCGGGTAATCCGGGAGTTTCACTGTTTGTAAGGGCCATCCGCACCACCGAGTGCGGTACCGACAGCCTGGACGTGCCCGTCCCTGTTGCCTATCATCCGGTGCCCGATCTGGATTTACCATTCAGTGTGTCCGACAATAATATTTGTGCCGGGGAAGAGATTGACATTGTTTTAAGCGAAACAGAATCCGACGTTTATTACGGACTGGTGACTGATGGGAGCACGGACAACTTATACTCGGCTGATGGCGGTCCCCTTGTTTTTTCAGGTCAGAAACCAGCAGATACCGTACTGTATGGTATCAAGGTGGTGGATTCTGAAAACTGGTGTTATTTCGATCTTGCGCATACAGAATCAGTAGCAGTAAGACCAACGCCGGAGGCTTATTTCACCTTTTCCACGCTGAATCCGGAAATCGGGCAGACTATTGTCCCGCTGGATAACTCCGTGGCCCTGTCCGGAAGCTACCGCTGGCTGATCACCGGATCTCAGGGTACGCAGGAAATCACCGGAAACCCGCCGCCGCCCTTCGTCTTTGACCAGCCAGGAAGTTATCGCGTTGATTTGATACTTGATTCTCCGGATGGATGCGCCGATACCCTCACACGTGCGCTGCACGTACCTGTGCCTGCGCAACCGAATGAAGACTGCCGGGCAACCCAGCTGGTATTCGGGTTAGGCTTTATCATACCCAACGCTTCTGCGGTTGACAATGAGGATAATCTGGTTATGATGATAAAGGTTGACTATACCCCGGAAATTCGTGTGTTTTCGGGCCGTGGGGATACATTGAGTGCCAGTTATCCGTTCTCCTTCGATCGCTTGCGTCATTATCTGGTGAAGATGAACCCGCAGGGCGTTCCGCAGTGGATGACCTATGTGGAGCACGAATCCGTATTTGCAGATGTTACAGCTGTCAGGACAGATCAGGATGGAAACATATATGCTGCCTACTATCACAGCGATGCATTCAGCCGGGTAGATATTTACTCGACGGATGGCAGGCGCCACGAACTTACACCCGGAGGCAGCGAACTCTCGGCAGCCATTGTGCTGATGAAGTACGACAAATACGGCCGATTGATATGGAATACTACCGTTCCGGACTGGTACGCGACCAATAATATTGATATTGAGCTTGACAGTCAGGGGAATATCCTGCTGATGGGCGCCATCGGAATCTCGAAAATCAGCCAGAGCGGACATGTTTTGTGGACTGTTCCGTGGGACTGGAATACCCAGGGGTTTGCTGATATCGTAACTGGTACCGACGGAGAAATTTACAGCGTTGACAATCTGCATCTGACAGTCAGAAAAATATCTCCGGATGGCGTGATGTCGGTACTGTTCGGTCCGGCTACCTACTTTAACGATCCCGGACTGAGCGATGGAATTACCGCAGATGCCATAAGGCTGGATGAGGAAGGCAATATATATGTGTGTGGAAATTTTTACGGGGGAGTTATTGTCAACGGAGTGTGGTACAGCGATCCTGTTTTCGGCGACGACGAATCCGACCCGTTTGTAATGAAGCTTAAAAAGGACGGTTCAATGGACTGGTTCAACAGGCTGGAGTTTGAAGGCAGGCAGCCCAGGGGCAAGGGGTTCGATGTGAGAAACGGGAAAATTGGCTATTATTCCTTTTGCAGCGCTGGTACTTCTATCACTGCCAGCGGGCAGTCGCCGATAGCACTGAACGAATCCGGCCACTTTTTGTGGACACTTGATACGGACGGGGACAATCAGCTGGTTCAGACAATCCATCAGCACCAGAATCAGCCCTGCGAGGCACTGATACCCTACGATGTATTTCATTTTCATCCAAATACGGGCGACATCAGTATGCTGTATGACATACACGGTCCCGAGCAGTGGGGAAATCAGATTTTCCATCCTTTGCAGTTTGATTTTCCGGGGTGTAACTTATTGTTAATCAGAGGCAAAAGCGATTGCTTTGATATTCCTGCCGTCTCGGCAACCGAGGCTGAAAATCGGCAGACAATGACCCTGACACCCAACCCGGCTTCCGGAATGGTACAAATTGAAACGGAAGCTGAGCCTGAATATCTGGAGGTAGTAAATCCGTCCGGCATGGTTGAGTACGCTGTCAGGAATCCCGGAAGATTACTGGATGTAAGTAAATTGAGTAGCGGGTTTTATACCGTCAGGATAGTGAGCCCGGGCCGGTTGCTTACCTCCGGATTAATAGTGATTCACTGAGGTAATAAAAAGAATGGTTATCACGGAACCAGTCCGGGATAACCATTCTTTTTATCAGAGAAGGCTGTTATCAGCGATTGATATAAGACTTTTCCTTGATGAGCGGAGAAACCAGTATAAACAGTACCGCCGTGGCAGCACAGATACCTGTGAACAGCCAGAAGAAGCCGGCGCCATGGAACTGAGCGAAAAAACCGCCATTACTGATATTCGTCTGGATAACAGAAACCAGTACGTTACCCAGTGTAACCGTGATCAGCCAGCAGGCCATGATGGTTGACTTCATGGAAGGCGGTGCCTGTGTATAGGCATATTCGAGTCCGGTAATGGAGATAAGTACCTCACCGGCTGTCAGAACGACAAAAGCGAGAATCTGCCAGCTGATATTGGGTGTTTCGCCTGCGTCAATCCAGCCCTGAATAATGGCAACTATCACGAAAGACAGTGCAGTGAGCACAAACCCTGCTCCGATTTTGCGCAGCGGGGTCACTTTGATACCCATTTTATTGATGGCCGGGAAGATTCCGTAAGAGAAGAGAGGGATGAAGAGCAGGATGAATGCAGCGTTCACGAAAGAAATCTGTTCAGCCTTCCACTCTATACCTAGCCAGTTCAGGTTCATTTTGGATGCCTGAACCACCCACTCCGACTGGCTTTGATCCCAAAGCGCCCAGAAAACAGGGATAAAGGCGAATACAGACAGTACGCGCCATACAGCCTTGATGCCATCTATAGTTTCTTCGCCGTACTCGCTGGCAGCGGCCTTGAAGCCTCCGTTGGTAAGTGCATACAGATTGATACCTATGAAGTTGCCGGGTTTGGCAAACCATTGCTTTTTGAAAATAAATGCCAGCGCGATAACAATTACCAGCCATGCGCCCAGTACGGGTCCCATACCGGCGTGTTGCATTTTATCAAAATAGATATAGCTCACCACCAGTGACAGGAATGCGGTGGCGAAGATAATCATCCTGTTGGAGTCGTATGTCGGGGCTGGTATTTTTCTGTACTTGCTTTTGCCAGCCCAGAAGAAAAACACTGCTACCAGCATGGCGATAGCGGGCACGCCGAACGCCACGGCCGGGCCATAAGCTGATTTGAGGTAAGGAATAAGCAGGATAGAAAAGACAGAACCGAGATTGATAGGATACCGCCTGCACCAATAGCGATGATCATCAGGGCCGTTGTGAACATCATTTCATTATTTACTGAAAGGGCAACGAGCACGCTGCCTATTGCATATACGAGGGAGAGCCTGAATATAGTCTTGTATTTGCCCCAGAACCAGTCGGCAATCATACCACCGAACATGGGAAGCAGATATACCATGGCTACGAAGTCGTGGGTTTTGGCGTTCGCAATTGCTTCTGCCTTCTGTACCGTTTCCGGATCCGTTGATCCCATCGGGTTATAAAACTGTGCAATCATGAAGGTTGTAAGGATGGCGCGCAGGCCATAGTAGTTGAAGCGCTCCGCCGCTTCGTTCCCGATAATATAGGGAATACTGGAGGGGAATTTAGCTCCCGGTTGGGTTGCAGGCGTATCTGCCATAAGTTGTTTCGGTTGAGTTAATCTTGATATTGATGCTCCTGCACAGTACCATATTACTGTGCAGAAGGGCAAAAGTGCAAAAAATATGTTTGTTGCTGTGCTTTTTGAACAAGGAAAAGATTGTTTTGAAATCATAAAAGATACGTTATCCCCGTCCGGAATGTATCTTTGCGCCTCAAAACGGCCTCTTTTGGTCTGAAATGCCCGTCTTAAACGGGTTCAGTCAATCGGGGAATTCACGAGCCATGTCCAGAGTACTACTGTTATTATCCCTGTTTCCTGTGTTTTTTGCCTGCCAGCAGGAGCCGGCAAGGCAGGAGCCAGCCCCCGTCAAGCGCGAATCGTGGAAAAACTACGGCTGCGAACTGATTACAGATGAGGAATTGTCGCGTATGTTCAAATTTGACCCGACCGGTGCGGCACTGAAGTCCAGGTCGCTGCCCGATCAGGTATTCTGCCTTCGCACCTGGCACAAGTCCGACTGGAAAGAACGGGAGACCAACAACGAGAAGGAGGGGGCTGAGTTCCTGAGCCCGTCGAACCGCCTTGTACTGCAGATGTTTGACTACACATCGGAAGTGCATGCTACACAACAGATGGAGATGCTGCGCCGCGACCGGCGTACCACCTACGAGGAAGATGTGAAGGGTATTGGAGAAGATGCGCTCTGGAGTACAGGTACCGTGACTCTTCTGGTGAAAAAAGGCCAGCTTGTCGTGAATATTTCACTGGAGTACTACGATAAACCGCACGATAATCTTGAGAAGGCAAAAGATATTGCGGAGGTTATTCTCAAAAAGCTATAACGGGAAGGCTATAAAGTAATAGTTTTCCTTGCTGTGGTATTGTCTGGAGAAGGCGTCCTTGTCCAGTGGTGGTTTTCCGTCCAGAAAGCGGTCGAGCAACGATACCGACAGCCCGCACTCCTGCAGCAGGTCGAACACCTGTTCCGGAGTTGATCCATATACGTCACTTGCGCCCAGTCCGTGCTCGAAGACAACTACTGGCTTGTATTTTTTCATGATACCTTCAGCACCCTTCATGACGAGCAGTTCTCCGCCTTCCACATCAATTTTAATAAGATCCACCCGGAAGTTTTCTGGCAGCACGTCATCAAGGCGTTCGGTCTGGACCGTGATCAGCGTGTCTTTTTCATCGGCGCGGTCGTAATTCCGTTTCCGGAGGCCGCTGTATGACGGATTGGACACCACGTAATTGAAACTGGCACTACCCTTGCTGTCTGACAGTGCTATATCAAGGATATGGCAGCGATTATCAGAGCCATATTTCTGCATTAACCCGTCGAACAGATCTGGAACAGGTTCAAAACCATAGTGAACGCCCCCTGGAGCTGCGGCGAGGAGCAGGTCGAGAATTTCGCCTTTGTGGCACCCCACGTCTATACAATGACTGTCGGGCCTGCACACTCTTTGTATTACCTTGCGGGTAAGGCGGTCATATCGCTGGTTAAGCGTGAAATCGAACGGAAGCGACTTGAGCGCTTTTTTGATCAGTTCTTTCAAAACAAAATAATTTCGGATCAATCAGAAATGTACCCAGCCCTGCGCCTTCAGGTCGTGCAGATTGCCGCCTTTGGTACTGAGTTTGATGCCGGCAGAGGCATCCATTATTTCACCTGCAATATAAATTTCTGGCAGAAACTTGATTTTATCGGCATCTTCCGGCTTGATGGTGAAGAGCAGTTCATAGTCTTCACCGCCACTGAGTGCGCAGGTGACGGGATCCAGTTTGAATTTCAGTGCCAGCAGTTCTGATTCCGGGTGCATTGGTACTCCGCTCTCCTCAATGAGTGCTCCTACTCCGCTTGCCCGGCAGATATGAAACATTTCCGAGGCGAGGCCGTCAGAGATATCAATCATGGACGTCGGTTTAAGTCCGACCTGCTGAAAAGTTTCGATGACATCACGACGGGCCTCCGGTTTGAGTTGTCTGCCAACAACATATTGCTGATTTTCCAGATCGGGCTGTACATTGGGGTTTTCCTGCCAGATACGTTTTTCGCGTTCCAGCAGTTGCAGGCCCAGATAGGCAGCACCCAGGTCGCCGGTGATACAGATCAGGTCGCCTGTGCGGGCGCCCGAGCGATAGGTGAGCTTTTCCTTTTCTCCCTGCCCTATTGCCGTGATACTGATAATCATGCCTTTGGGTGAGGAGGTAGTGTCGCCACCCACCAGATCAACACCATAATATTCACAGGCCAGTCTGATACCTTCATAGAGTTCCTCGAGCGCCTCCACCGAGTACCTGTTAGAGATGGCAATGGAGACGGTAATTTGTTTCGGATGTGCGTTCATGGCGTATATATCCGAAAGATTAACCACAACCGATTTATAGCCGAGGTGCCTGAGCGGGGTATAGGCCAGATCGAAGTGAATGCCTTCTACCAGCATGTCTGTACTGACAACCGTACAAAAATCACCATTTTCAATGACGGCGGCATCATCACCCACGCCTTTAAGGCTGGAAGCGTTGCGTAGCGGGAAAGCCCTGGTCAGATGTTCAATCAGGCCAAATTCGCCGAGGGTATTTACGTCTGTGCGTTGCATGGCGCAAAATTAGCGCAAAAAGTGCCGGTGCGGGTTTAAAAAAATCAAATTCAGGCAACCTTTTTTTGTTGTGGTACGTCATTCCCCCACTTCAGTTTAATCATACAATCCTGGTTATTACCTGCTTTTTTTGAAAATGATGAAGAAGAACAGCCTTCCCGCGACGTTCGCCTTGTTGGCTATCAGTGCCCTGTATGCTTTTTCCACCGCCGGGCCATGGCAAGAGGATGTGCTTACCATTCTGTTCCCGGATGAAATACGTCCGGTAGCACTTCAGTACCGCCCGACGGAGTCGTTTGGTATTCGCTCTGTCGAGGCAGATACCTTTCCTCCGCTGAAGGATCGTTTTGACGACTTTCTGAACAGCGGAACCAATCCCGTTGATCTGAAAGATCCGAAGGCGATCACACAGACAGTGGAGTACGACCCTGTTTCCAATTCCTATATGCTGATTGAGAAAATCGGCGATGAATACTACCGTACGCCCACGTACATGACGTTTGAGGAATACCTGCGCTGGCGCGACCGCCAGCAGCAGCAGGCCTATTTCGACCGTTTGCAGGGGGTGATGGATCCCAACCGGAAGGGTGGTGAAGGAGGCGATCCGGTAGCTCAGTTCGATATCAAGAACAGCCTGATTGACCGGCTTTTTGGCGGAACCAATGTGGATATCAAGCCACAGGGCAATATCAATCTGACTTTTGGATTCGACTACCAGAAAATCAAGAACCCTATTCTGACGCTCCGTCAGCAAACAACGGGTAACTTCGATTTCGACATGGACATCAATATGAGTGCCCAGGGTAAAATCGGAGAAAAACTGAATCTGAATTTTAACTACAACACACAGGCTACATTCGACTTCGACAACCAGATGAAGTTGAAGTACGATACCAAAGGCTTCTCCGAGGATGAAATTCTGCAGAATATCGAGGCCGGCAACGTTTCTTTCAACACACGCTCCAGCCTGATCAAGGGTGTTCAGAATCTGTTCGGTCTGAAAACCGAGATGAAATTTGGTCACCTGCGCACCACACTCGTAGCCAGTCAGCAGCGCTCCAAACAGTCCACCCTGAAGGTACAGGGTGGTGCCCAGGTGCAGCAGTTCGTAAAGCCGATTGACGAATACGACGAAAATCGCCACTTTTTCATCAGTCACTGGAACAGAAACGAGTTTGAGCCGGCGATGAAGTGCCTGCCTGTACCGCAATCGCTGTTCAATATTACCCGGATGGAGGTGTGGATAACCAACGACAAACAGGAAACCGTCAATACACGCGATGTCGTTGCCCTGTCCGAACTTGCTGAACCTGATTCCTGTGCCAGTCAGTGGAAGCTGAATACTCCGGTAGCCGTGGATATCAAAAACAGGGGACTTCCTGCCAACGAAAACAATAAACTTTACAGCTCCATTCTCGACAGGCTGGAGTTCGATCCGACACTTCGTTTCAGCGACAAGGTGGTTAATATCCTGACCAATCCTGCTGACTTCCAGATGAAGCAGATCCGGGACTTTGAGAAGGTAAATGCCCGTCAGCTCAGCCCTACGGAATTTAACTATGATCCGCAGCTGGGTTTTCTTTCTGTTAACCTGAACGTACAACCTGATCAGGTACTGGGTGTGGCACTGGAATATACCTATAATGGAAAGCCGTACAAGGTTGGCGAGTTTTCCAGCGATGTCGCCCGTAAAAACTCCATTGATACCCTGAAAACGAACGTGCTGTTCGTAAAAATGCTGAAGAGTACCACGGCCAACGTCCGGTTCCCGATCTGGGACCTGATGATGAAGAACGTATATGCAGTTGGTACGGCCAACGTGGATCCGCAGGAGTTCCGCTTTGATATTTACTACGAGGATCCGGGCAAGGGTCAGCGCCGCTTTCTTGCCGGCGATGATGTCCCCACCGATCTGAGGGCCCGTCCGCTGCTGCAGGTGTTCAATCTGGACAACCTGAACCTGCAGGGCGACCCCGGCGCCGATGGTATATTCGACTTTGTGCCCGGACTCACCATCAACCTCCGGTCGGGAAGGATTATGTTTCCCGTACTGGAGCCGTTCGGCAAGTTCCTGACCAATAAAATCATATCGGCCGGGGCGGATACAACGGTGGCCATCAAATACACTTATCCGCAACTATACGATTCCACGATATTCAGGGCCAGGGAGTTTCAGCAGCTAAATCGCTATACCCTGCGTGGCTCCTACAAGTCGAGTACCAGCTCTGAAATATCGCTGGGTACCTTCAACTTGCCGCAGGGATCTGTACGGGTAACTGCCGGCGGCCAGCAACTGCGCGAGGGTGTTGACTATTCTGTTGACTACAATATAGGCAAGGTGCGTATTCTCAACGATGCCATCCTGCAGTCGGGGCAGAGTGTGAATGTGAGTTTTGAGGACAACACTTTCTTCGGGTTCCAGAGCCGGTCTATGGTAGGGGCGCGTTTCGACTACGATTTCAGCAAGGACTTCAAGGTCGGGGCCACCTTTATGAACCTGTTTGAACGACCGCTGACCCAGAAGGTGAACTTCGGTGACGATCCCATCAATAACAAGATGTACGGGTTCGATTTCAGCATCTCCAAAGATGCACCCTGGCTCACCAAGCTGATTGACAAACTGCCTTTGCTCGAAACAAAGGAACCCTCTTCCATTAGTGCCCAGGCAGAGATGGCTCTTCTGCAACCTGGTTACAACAAGGCCATCAATCAGGGTGAAGACACGGGCGGTGTGGTTTATCTCGACGATTTTGAGGGTAGTACCGCCAATCTGCCCCTCACTACCCAGTTCAATCAGTGGGTTATTTCTTCTGTCCCGCGTGGCGACAGCACCCTGTTCCCCGAGGCCGAACGCAGCGACCTTGCACTGGGAGCCAACCGTGGAGGCCTCGCCTGGTATGTGGCCGACCCGAGCGCGCGCGATGCCGTTGATGGTGGCGACCCCTATACCACACTCATTCAGTATCAGGAAATATTCCCCAACCGTCAGCTGACGCCGTTCGAGCAGTCGAGCCTTCGGCCACTCGACGTCACCTTTTATCCGCGGGAGAGAGGTCCCTACAACTTTGAGTTGCCCAACGGATACAACGGTGTGTCGGCGGGTTTCACCGCCGACGGTACACTGAATCTCCCTTCTACACGATGGGCCGGCTTTATGCGAGAGGTTACAACCAATGACTTTGAGGCTGCCAACATAGAATTCGTGGAATTCTGGATACTGAATCCGTATATGGAGAAAAACGACGGATCACCTGTTTCCGATGCCGGATCCATGTACATTGATCTGGGATCCATTTCGGAAGACGTCATGCGCGATTCACGCCAGTTTTTTGAGAACGGGTTACCGGCAGGCAGCAATAACTTTATCACAGACAGTACTACCTGGGGCCGTGTACCCATTGAACCGCCTGTGGTAAATGCATTCGACAACCAGGAGCAGAACCGTGCGCTTCAGGATCTGGGTCTCGACGGTTTGAATAACGATAACGAAAAGGTGTTCTTCAAACAGTGGTACGATATTATTCAGAGTTCCAACCTGTCGCCCAACTTTAAGACTATGGTTGCGGACGACCCCTCCAACGACGATTTCAAGTATTTCCGCGATCCGGAGTTCAACAACAACCCGCCCGGATTGCTCATGCGCTACGGGCAGTTCAATAACACCGAGGGTAACTCGCCGGTGAACCAGTCGAATAACCTGAACCCGTCGGCTACCAACTACCCGGATCAGGAAGACCTGAACCGCGACCGCTCGCTCAACGAAACAGAAGCATATTTCAGGTATAAAATTGAATTTCCCAAAACTCTCAAGAACGGCCAGGAGGTAATTGATGAAGAGCATCCTTCCGTCAGGGATCTGATTGCAAATACCGTAACTTTTACTAAAAACGGCAAAGAATATACATGGTACCGCTTTAAGGTGCCGCTCGACCTGCGCCGCCGCAGGGCATTTGGCGGTATTCAGGATTTCCGCTCCATCCGTTTTATCCGTATGTACTGGAAGGGATTCACCGAGCGTACCACATTCCGCTTTGCCACGCTGGAGCTCGGACGCAACCAGTGGAGGCGCTTCACACAGGCACTCCCCAACACCGACCCCAACCCTACAGGCTCTGTCTGTGATGTGGGTTACTCCCAGATTCCTTTCGATATCAACGCAGTGAGTATTGAAGATAACTCCGCTCGTCTGCCTTTCAATTATACCATTCCCTTCGGTATCCGCCGCGAACAGTCGGTAGGTGCGTTCCCCGATATCCTTCAGAATGAACAGGCGCTCGCCATGAGCGTTTGCAGTTTGTCGTATTGCGATGCCCGTGCAGTGTTCAAAACACTGAATATGGATCTTCGCCAGTACAAGCGTATGAAAATGTTTGTGCACGCGGAGGCATCGGATCCTGCCAATTTCCCGCTTGATTCCACCGATATGAAGGTGTTTATCAGGCTGGGATCCGATTTCGTGAGCAACTATTACGAGTATGAACTGCCCCTGTATCCGTCCAATGAACTAAACCTGAATGGCAACCCCGACAGCCGCGAGTACAAGGAAGAAGTATGGCGCCCCGAAAATCAGTTCGATTTTCCGCTCGACCTGCTCGTCAATATCAAAAAAGAGAGAAACCTTAACCCCGACTGGCCCCTCAGTACACCATATATATCTGTCGACCCGGAGAGACCGGCAGCCCGTGTCAAAGTGGTGGGTAATCCCAATATCGGGTATGTGAAGGGGGCCATGATAGGCGTCAGGAATACGGATGAAACGAACAATAAAAGCAATTTGCACTGCGTCGAACTCTGGCTCAACGAGTTACGCCTGAGCGGATTCAACGAGAAAGGTGGTTACGCCGGACTGGCGCGGGTTGATATCCGCATGGCCGACCTCGGCAATATATCTGTTGCCGGAAACTACACCAGTATCGGATGGGGAAGTATTGAGGAAAAGTTGTCTCAGCGCCAGCGGGAGGAGATAGTCCAGTATGATATCTCGGCAAACCTTGAGCTGGGCAAGTTCCTGCCAGAAAAGGTGGGTCTGAAACTCCCCTTCTACGCGCAGTATTCCAATATCACCAAAAATCCGGAATTCGATCCTTATGATCTCGATATCCGCCTGAAAGACAAACTCCGCGACGAAACGGATCCGATTAAACGGGACTCCATACGCGCAGGCGCTCAGGATGTGAACATCATCAGGGGATACAACTTCACCAACGTGCGCAAGGAGCGCAAAGGTAAGCCCCGTACACTGCCCCTGCCGTGGAATATCGAGAATTTCAGCCTGACCTATGCCTTCAATCAGCAGAGAATACGAACACCATTCATACTGAACGGAGAGCAGAATCAGTACAAGGGGGCTGTTGACTGGAACTATTCCACCGGACTGAAGCCGCTGCAGCCCTTCAAGAGCCTGATCAAGAATGATAAATTCCTGAAATTCATAACCGATTTCAATTTCAACCCATTACCCGAAACATACGGGTTCAGCACAAACCTCGAGCGCCTGGCATCTGTTACGACATACAGGTTCGCAGGTGAGGACCCGCAACTCAATACCTATTATAACCGGCGTTTTACCTGGGATCGAAACTACGATCTGGGCTGGACGATTTCCAAATCCATACGATTCAATTTCGACGCTACTGCGCGCAGCCTGCTCGATGAACCACTTCAGTTCGACCAGACCGGAAGAGAGGTTACTCAGACCGAACGCAATCAGATACTCTGGAACAACTTCAAGAATCTGGGTCGCCCGAAAGGCTATACCCACAATGCCAGTCTGAGCTGGACGCTGCCATTCAAGTCCATTCCTTTCATGGACTGGATTACCATGAAGGCTTCCTACACCACAGGCTACACCTGGACGGCACAGTCGCTCAAACTCCAGAACCTGGATGCAGGCGATTTTCAGGACAGGCTGAACGAGCGAAATCTTGGTAACGTAATTCAGAATAACAATACCCGGCAAATCAACGGAGACTTCAATCTTGAGACGCTCTACAACAAGAGCAAGTACCTCGCCATGATTAACAAACCGGCCAAGTCGGGTGGTAAAAATGGCAGTGGCGGCAAGGCCGACGACCTGAAAGCACCGGGTGATGACGGCGGTGGCGCCGCTCCGGGTGGTGGTAAATCGGGTGGCGGCAAAGCACCCGGCGGAAGAGGTGCGGATGCCGGCAAATCTGCTGCAGGCGGCAAGGCACCGTCCGAAAAAGGCAAGGATCCTGCATCCGACCGCAATAAACAGGACGACCCGGCCTCAAATCCGGCTAAAAGTGCCGCAGGACCTGCCGGTGCAACCGGCACCGACGGTAATGCAGCACTCCCGGTCCGCGACAAGGCTGGAAATGCCGGTAAAGCAGGCGGTGGTGATCCGAAGGCAGCCGGAGGTGACCCGAAAATGCAGGGCAAGATCACTGAGCGCGATGACAAGGGGGGTAACAGCGACAAGAAGAAAGAGAGGCAGCCATCCATGGCAGAACGCATCGCCTTGCGCCCGCTCATGCTCGTGCGCAAAGCCCGCTTTAATTACACGGAATCCTTCACCAGCATGGTACCGGGGTTCACACCGGATGCCAAACTGTTTGGTCTCAGCGAGGGCTTTGCAGCTCCGGGCTGGGAGTTCGTGGCAGGTATGCAGCCATCGAGCGAGTGGCTGGATGACGCCGGAAGGCAGGGCTGGATTACGCACCGTCCCGAGCTCAACCAGCAGGTTACCAGAAACTACACACAGAACTTTGATGCTGGTGTTACAATTGAACCCTTCCGCGACTTCCGGGTAGAGGTAACGGCCAACAGGCAATACACCAAAAACGGGACGGAATTGTTCAAGGACCAGAACTTCATTGTTCACCCTGATTCGGTGGACTACCAGCACCGCGCCCAGCGCGATATGGGCAGCTACACCATTTCGTACTTCTCCATGCAGACACTGTTCAATAACGATATCAACGGACTGTTCCAGCGTTACGAACAGTACAGACCTGTTGTATCGAAACGACTTGGTGTAACTGCCAATGATCTGAGCGAACACCCGACTGATCAGGGTTTTGTCAACGGATACGGAAGAATCCAGCAGGAGGTACTCATTCCGGCGTTTATTTCGGCTTACACCGAATCCGATCCGAATTCTGTCAATCTTGATATATTCAAGACGCTTCCTTCTGTTAACTGGAAACTGAACTACAACGGACTGAGCAAAATCGGAAACCTGAGCAAAATTTTCTCCAGCGTTCAGATTTCTCACGGCTACAAGAATACCCTGACTGTCAATTCGTACAACACGGATCTGTTCTATGAACCATCCAACCCGTATCAGATTGATGAGCTCAACTTCAACTACATCGCGCGATATGAAATTCCGCAGGTGGTTATCAGGGAAGATCTTCAGCCACTGTTCGGTCTGGATGTAAAGATGAAGAATGAAATGACATTCAAGGCGGATTTCAAGAAATCTCGCTCGCTGGCCATGTCATTTATTGACTACCAGCTGGCGGAAAGCCGTTCAACCAGCTATTCGGTGGGTTTCGGTTACAGAATGAAAAATGTGAATATCCCGTTCCTGACGGGTAAAAAGAAGACACAGGCCAAGAAGAAAACAACAAAAAAGCCGGATCCGAATGCTCCACCGACACCGGGTTCTACCGGCGGAGCGGGCGGTACACAGGCAAACGACCTGAATATCAAGTTCGACTTTGAGGTGCGCGATGACATCACCATCAACCACCTGCTCGACAGTCCGAATCAGGCCGTACCAACTCGCGGTGCCCGTACAATCAGTATCAACCCGGCAGTTGAGTATGCACTGAACAAACGTCTGAAACTCCGTCTGTTCACCGATTACCGCAAAACGGTGCCAAAAACATCTCAGTCGTTCCCAATCACCACACTGAGTTCGGGTATTACCGTCCAGTTCTCATTGAATTAATAAAACATGAAGAAGAATATTGCCATACTCACCGGCGGCGATTCTGCAGAAAGGGTGATATCGCTGAAAAGCGGGCAGGTAGTGAAGGACTACCTGCCCGCCGATAAATACCGTACATTTCTGATAGACATTCAGAAGTCGGACTGGCGTGAAGCGGAAACAGGAACACCTGTTGACAAAAACGATTTTTCCATCACCCTGAACGGTGAAAAAATCCGGTTCGACTGTGCTTTTGCAGCCCTGCACGGTAGCCCGCTCGAAGACGGGAAGTTGCAGGGGTATCTGGAACTGATGGGTATTCCCTATACCTGTTGCGATGGGTATGTGAGTGCGCTCACCATGAACAAGCACAACACAAAGACGCAGCTTGCCCCATATCAGGTGCCTATGGCCCAATCTGTGCTGCTGCGAAAAAATGACCCTGTTGATGCAGGTTCTCTCCTGTCAATGGGCCTGCCACTGTTTGTGAAGCCCAACGACAACGGTTCCAGTTTCGGCGTCACAAAAGTAAAAACGGCAGAGGAGCTGTCGCCAGCGATAGAAGAGGCATTCCGTTACAGCCACGAAACAGTGGTGGAGTCATTTCTGCCCGGTCGGGAGTTTTCCAACGGTGCCCTGAGAGTAAATGGAGAAGTAATCGTTCTGCCCATTACCGAAATCATTTCCGAGACCGAATTTTTTGATTTTGCTGCCAAATATGAGGGCAAGTCGAAGGAGGTGACACCTGCCGACCTGCCTGGTCATCTGACAGACAGTTGTCAGGCCTCCACCAGGCGATTGTACGATCTGCTTGGTTGTCGCGGGGTAGTGAGGTTCGATTATATATTGGTGGGGGAAATATTTTACTTCCTCGAGGCCAATACAATTCCCGGCATCTCGCCTGCCAGCATCGTACCGCAGCAGGCGCGTGCGCACGGGTGGGAACTCGGCGAATTCTTCAGTTTGCTCATCGAACAAGCTCCTAGTAAAAATTTCAATCTTAATACACACGCATGCTGAATCTGACCAATCTGAAGCACACTGGCTCGGGCAACTTTTTTCTGATTGCTGGTCCGTGCGCCATTGAAGGCGAGCAAATGGCTTTTGACATAGCCGGGAAGGTAAATGAAATTTGCAGCAGACTGCAGATACCGTATATATTCAAGGGGTCGTACCGGAAAGCGAACAGAAGCAAGAAAAGTTCCTTTACCGGTATTGGAGACGAAAAGGCCCTTGACATACTTAAAAGAGTGGGTGCCCGCTATGATATACCCACCACAACCGATATACATACGGATGACGAGGCGGCACTGGCTGCGGCTTACGTGGATGTGTTACAGATTCCGGCCTTTTTATGTCGCCAGAGCAGTCTGCTGTCGGCAGCTGCACAAACAGGCAAAGTGGTCAATATCAAGAAAGGGCAGTTTCTGAGTCCGGAGGCCATGCAGTTTGCTGCCGAAAAAGTGCGGGAGGAGGGCAATCCGAATGTGATACTGACCGAGCGGGGGGCTATGTTTGGTTACCAGGATCTGATAGTTGACTACAGAGGAATCCCGGTTATGCAGTCGTTTGGAGCGCCTGTGGTTCTTGACTGTACCCATTCGCTGCAGCAGCCCAACCAGAGTTCCGGCGTTACCGGAGGGCGGCCTGCGCTGATAGGAGTTGTTGCCCGTGCCGGTGTTGCGGTGGGCGTGGATGGCTTGTTTATAGAAACCCATCCTGTACCTGCCGAGGCGAAGTCTGACGGGGCCAATATGCTCCCGCTCGATCAGCTTGAGTCGTTGCTGGAGCAGCTGGTACGCATCAGGGCGGCTATCCGATGAGGCACTGGTTGGAAAATCAGAGACAGTTGCCGACAAAATCTTTTATTTTCGTGGTTATTGGAATGTTGGAAATACAGCATTTTTTGCGGATTTTTGGGGTTGTCAGAACTAAATTCCTCTTTTTTTGAAGAATTAAAAATGAATTTCCCAAATGCCTTGTATGTAATTGTACTTCATACACTATTTTTACCGCCGGGAAATCAAATCCTGGTGTGCAAATAAAATTTTTCAGTGCGCACGCCAAATTCACCTTCCCTTGCATCTTTCGTATAACAGATGAGCAGACGCGTTGATTTTCTGCCTCGCTGTCGGTCCGATGTGCAGGGTTTTTTGTCAAACCAACCATTCATTATTCTTAACTTAAATTACATCGCAGCATGACAGCAGCAAAACCTACACAGGCTAAACAACAACAGCAGGGTGGAATGTCTGGTATTTTTCCGTATATCGTGATCCCGATCCTGCTTCTTATTGCAATCGCGATCTTCAAGTTCGTTCTGGGTAACCCGGCCAACTTTGCGGATAATGATCCAACCAAAGACCCGCTGCCGGGCAATTTCATGGGCCAGATGTACAAGGGCGGCTTCATGGTGCCAATCCTTATTACGGCTTTCTTCACGGCAGTTGTATTTGTAATTGAGCGTTTCATCACACTGAGTCAGGCACGTGGTGCCGGCAATATTGACGTGTTTGTTCGTTCGGTGAAAGGCTTCCTTGACCGTGGCGATATCGCGGGTGCTACAGCTGCATGCGACAAGCAGAAAGGTTCTGTTGCCAACGTGGTTCGCGCCGGACTGGTGAAGTACGCCGAAATGGAGAAAGTAACCGGAATGGAGAAAGACGAGAAGTTGATTGCCATCCAGAAAGAGGTGGAAGAGGCTACCACGCTGGAACTCCCGATGCTGGAGCGCAACCTCAGCATCCTGGCTACCATCGCTTCTATTGCCACTCTTTTCGGACTGCTGGGTACGGTTATCGGTATGATTCGTTCGTTCGCGGCTCTTGCAACTGCGGGCGCTCCTGATTCAACCGCTCTGGCAACAGGTATCTCCGAGGCGCTTTACAATACAGCACTTGGTATCGGTACTTCTGCGATTGCCATCGTATTCTACAACTTCTTCACGAATCGCATTGATTCCCTGACGTATCGCATTGACGAGGCAGGTTACAGCCTGACTCAGACATTTGCTGCCAAGGGACACTAAAAAACACAGCAATCAGTTATGCCAAAACATAAACCTAAACGGGGCTCGCCGTTGGTTGACATGACGGCTATGACCGACGTAGCTTTCCTGCTGCTTACATTCTTCATGCTTACCGCCAAGATGAAGCCTACGGAAACAGTGGTCATTGATACGCCCTCATCCATCTCCGAGACGAAGTTGCCCGATGCAGGAACGCTGACGATTTTCGTTGATCCGGAAGGCAGAATATTTCTTGATATGGTTGGTAACCACACCCGTTTCAGCCTGATCAAGGAAATCAGTGATGCCCACAGTCTCGGACTCTCCCAGCAGGACATGGTTACCTTCTCCAATCTGGGGATGTTCGGTGTTCCGCGCAACCAGCTGGGCAGTTACATCAGGGAAGACATTGCCGGACGCGCCGAATTCAAGGTTGAAGGTATCCCCGTGGATACTGCAGACATCAACAAGAGCGAACTGGCCGACTGGGTACACAGAGCCCGTCTCGCGCAGTTCCGGATGAAGCAGGATGGCAAAGTCACCGATGAGTACGTCATTGTTGTGAAGGCCGACAAGAACACGCCTTATCCGGCCGTACAGAAGGTAATCAACACGCTGACGGATATCAACGTCAACAAGTTCAACCTGATTACCAGTATGGAAGGCGCCGAAAAAAAGGAGTAGTTCCCGAATTCAAACAGTCCGCTTAAAACCGGACTTATTCATCACTCAATTAAAGCGAAAGCAACGCCATGGCAGAAATTGCACAAGACGGTGGTGGCGGGAGAAAAAAAGGCGGCAAGGTCAGATCCAAAAAAATGTCCACCCGCATCGACTTCACGCCGATGGTGGACCTGGGTTTCCTCCTGATTACGTTTTTTATGCTCACCACAACGCTGGCAAAGCCCAATATCCTGGCTTTGGTTATGCCCGAAAAAGACATCAAGCTGGAAGATGTCGAACCGGTAAAGGAATCGAAGGTACTCACACTATTGCTGGGTGCCGACGACAAGGTTTACTGGTACGAGGGGATTTCTGATGCAAAGCTGGACTCAACCGACTATGCTGCTGAGGGTCTTCGCTCTGTTATTCTGAACAAGATGGACAGGGTAAAGGAGCAATTCGGTCTCCAGACTTATAAAAGAAAAAACAAGGAAGGTGTTGAAGAGGAGTTCAACGACGGCTCTTACATCAACGTGATTATCAAACCAATGAAGGATTCGCGCTATAAAAACCTGGTAGATGCCCTCGATGAGATGGCTATCTGCAAGGTGCGCTACTACGTGATTCTCGATGTGTCAAAACTGGAGGAACAGTTCGTGAAGAATCCTGCCGGCGGTTTGAAATTCAATGTGGAGGAGCAGGTTGAAGCTGCAACCAATTAATCTTGATCACCTTTCAGTTTAAAAATCAAAAATCACTAACAATGGCAGAAGAAAAAGGCGTCACCCAGTACAGGGATATGCTGGATATCATCTTTGCCAACAGGAACAAGGCTTACGGCGCGTACTATCTGCGACGCTCCTACCCGAAATTTTTGACACGGGCCTTTTTCATTGGTATTACGCTGATTTTCCTCTTTTTCGCGCTCCCCTACATTTTGAGCGCGGTAAAAGGCCTTATCCCCAAGGACAAGCCTGTGGATGTTGTGGCCGAACTCGGTCCTCCACCGGATATTGACCCAAATAACCCGCCCCCGCCGCCCCCGCCGCCCCCGCCAACTCCGCCGCCGC
>JAJTFM010000230.1 GCA_021298575.1 Saprospiraceae bacterium
CTCCGTTGAAATCGGCCAGGAGTGGCCGCTGATCGGTGTAGTCGAGAGCGCTGCTTGAGGTCACCCATAATTGCATGGGTTCGGCAGTTGTTTCCGAATAGTTTTTGTAAACCCGTATGGTTCTGTCCTTGCAGGAAATCAGCAGTTCGGGGATGCCGTCCTTGTCAATGTCGCCCAAAGTGGGCCCGGGTACCGGATAAGTATCGAAGGAAGATGGCAGTGTGAGGTATTTCGGACTGGCGGCGTTGGTTCCGTCGCCCCGGAAGAAAATGAGCCGGCTGTCGGCGGTGAGTGATCCACCTTCTCCGACAATTATTTCCGGTATGGAGTCTTCCAGCGGGTTCATATTGCCAACGGCTACTGTTGCAACGGAAGAAATATCCGTGTTGCCTGACTGCCATGCCAGCCGGGCCGTAAACAGTGGAGGCAAAGAAGGTACAGAGCAGTCCTGTGCGGATGCGAGTGGTGAAAAGGCTGCCGATGCAGCAACGAAAAGACAAAAAAGGCGATGGTACACGACGCAGGTGATTAAAGTGAAAATGTCGGTCAGGTTCTGACTACAGAAGCAGGCTCTCGAATTCTTCGCGGGAGAGCTGTGGCGATTCGTCGCTGAACAGTCCTTCCCCCAGTTTCTTTTTCCGCTCTTGCAGTTGTCTGATTTTGTCTTCGATGGTATCGCGGGAGAGGAACCTGACAGCCGTGACGGGGTTTTGCTGCCCTATCCTGTGCGCCCGCGCGATAGCCTGGTCTTCCACCGCAGGGTTCCACCAGGGATCCAGGAGAAAAACATAATCTGCTGCCGTGAGGTTCAGGCCAACGCCGCCAGCTTTTATTGTCATGAAAAAGGCCTGTACGGTATCATCCTGCTGAAATCGTTCCACCGCCTTGGCCCTGTCGGCCTGCGAGGTGTCTCCTGTAAGCCAGGCATAAGCAAAGCCCGCTTCTTCAAAAGCGGAACGGAACAGCTGAAGGTGTCGTTCAAAACTGCTGAAAAACAGCACTTTGTGGTTTGAGCGGCGGATGACATCCCACTGGGCCATCACATCATCGAACTTGCCGGAGCCACCGGTATATTCAGTTTCCACGAGGCGCGGGTCGTTGGCCAGTTGCCGGAGTCGCGTGAGTGCCTGCAGTGCCTGAAAACGCGTTTTGGGATCGTCGAAAAGGGCCAGAATCTCGTTTCTTGCGGCTGACTTTGTTTTCTCATACAGTTTTCTCTGCGCATCCGTCATTTCAGTGTAGAACAGTTGCTCTGAGAGAGCAGGCAGGTCAGGTGCCACCTCCTGTTTGGTGCGGCGCAGGAAGAATGGTCGTACACGCTTGAACAGCCTTTCTTTGGCTATGCTGTCATTGCGTTTTTCAATCGGCGTTATAAACTGGTCGCGGAACTCAGTGAAACTGCCCAGCGTGGCAGGATTGATAAACTCCATCTGGCTCCACAAATCGCTCAGTGAGTTCTCGATTGGCGTGCCGGACAGTGATATTTTATTGTCTGCCTCCAGGCTGAGTACGCCTTTCGCTACTTCCGAAGTGCGGTTCTTGATCATCTGGCTCTCATCCAGTACAATAACATGCCAGTGTATTTTGGACAGGAGTTCCAGATCCTGTCTGACTGTGTGATACGTGGTGAGTACAATATCGTGGCTGGCCAGTGCCCGGGCATCTTTTCCCCGTTTGGGACCTGTGTGCGAGCAGACAAACAGGGAGGGTGCGAACTTGGACAGTTCAATACGCCAGTTGAAGATCAGGGAGGCTGGCAGAACAACCAGTGCAGCAAGCGGTTCTGATCCGGTGTGATTCAGAAACAGATCGAGCTGGGCATTTGCGGCGGCTTGTGCCGACTTGTTTTTTTGCTCCTTGGCGTAGAGGAGGAAAGCGATGGTTTGCAGCGTTTTACCCAGACCCATATCATCGGCCAGGCATGCTCCAAAACCGTCGTTGTAGTGCCCTGCCAGCCATTTTACACCTTGTAACTGGTATGGGCGCAGTTCTGCCCTCAGTTCAGGTGATACAGTGTAGTTACTGTCGCCCGACGATGTCTGTACCGATTCGCCCACGCCTGATTCGACACCGGCCGCCTCGAGGAGTGTGAACAGGGCGCGTGGCAGCCTGACACCGTCGTCGGTTCCTTCCCGGGCGGCATCGGCGATTTCGCCGTATCGGGTGAACCACTCTTCCGGAATCAGGAAACAGGTGCCATCGGGAAGTCGGAAAAACCGGTCGCGTGCGCGCAGGTGTGCCCACAGGGAACGGAACGGGAACGAGAATTCGCCTGCCTGCACATGTCCGCGCAAATCGAACCAGTCGTCGGTAGCAGAGGTGGTGATATGGAGTTGTCCGTTCAGCAGTGCCACTCGTCTGCCCTCGACAACCGGACATTCCGGTTTGATACCGGCCGATGTCAGAGCCTCACTGTTTCGTGCGAGCCACTGTATGAGCATTTCGAGCGATAACTCCTGTCCCGTGGTAAAAAGTTTTCCGGAGGTTTGCAGTCCGAGCCCGGTGAGCGCCTGTACTTTTTCCTGCTCGGCTTCGGTATTTCTGATCACCTGCCTGATGAGAATGTCATCGGAGCCGTCTGCGACATAATCAACAGCCGTAACGACATCTCTTTTTTCTCCATGGGAAAACTCGGCACCGCGATAGGCGAAAAATGCCTGCAGATACCATGTTTTTTCCAGAATATTCTCCGTGGGTACGAGTCTGGAGGATACAAGATCGCGGGTGATGTGCACCTCGAATCCTTCGGCTTCGATACGCGTTCTGCCGGCACTCTTGGCTACGAATTGCCTGAAATAAACCTTCGCCTTGTCGGAAGGAATCTGCACCACGTCCTTGGTGCGGAAGGGCTTTACCATATTGCCGTTGATTCCCGGTACCCGGTAGAGATCGTACCCCACCAGCAGCCAGGCCGGGTCTGTATTGGTGAGAGGCAGTACTTCCTTCGACTGAATAGTCCAGGGACTGTCTTCCGTGCCCAAACGGAAGCGATATTCCACACCTTCATCTTTTTTGATGAAAGAAATATGGGGCATGATTTCCTGTTCAGGGAAGGAAACCTGCATATCGCAGGCGGGCGTTTTTCGCTCGAGGTCGAAGGTGAGCGGCCATTTGTTCGTGATAATCTCCAACAGAAATTTATCAATTTTGTCGAAAATAAATTTCTCGACATAAGGCCTGGTGGTGGGGTCGGCCAGCAGTTGTGGCAGAGCAACGGCAGATTTGGCCTTGGGGGGCTTGAATTTCGCTTCCAGATTTTTGGGCGTCAGCATTTCGATCAGGTCGAACATTACTGACAGCTCCGGAGTCATTTCAATGCCGTAGGGAATAATAGTGGCGGCCGTAGCACGCTGCTGCATATAGCCCAAACGGCCCTGCGCATCGGTTTCGACGAGCAGGGCCGCGGGTAAATATAACAGGTCGTTGTAATTCTGAAGGTTGAAAACTACTTGAATCATCCGGCTGCAAAGATACGCGATGCTTCATCTGTTTTAGAGCTTGTTCAGGATTCTCTCACCGAGTCAAAAAAATCTCATTTTTCGCCATTTTTCACCTTTTTTCAGTTACGTAGCTCCGGCTATGCGCCTTCAAAAATGCAAAAACTGACAAAAAATCAGCCTGTTTTTGCCACCGGCAGAGAATCCTCCTTGCTCAGTCTCACACCTCCCCATTGTTTTCCGTCGGACAGACGGAGTATGTAAGTTCCGTTCGGCAGTTCCCGTATATCAATATCCGTACTGAAACTTCCGCCATTCGGGGTGAAATCCAGCGAGCGAACTATCCGCCCCGATGCGTCGAATACCTCTGCCCGGAGGGTTTCCGGTGCGCGGCTCATGGTCAGCACAAACAGTCCGGCACCCGGATTGGGGGAAACAGTGAGTCCCCATTCCTCGGAAGGTTCTATCACAGAGGAAATGACCAGCGGTGTATTAATGGTTGCTGCACATCCGTTGGCATCCACCACACCCACTGTGTAATTACCCAGCGGCAGATTGCTGAATACGTTACCGATTCCTGCCACTCCGTTCAGCAGGAATACATAAGAGCCTGTCCCGCCGGTTGCGGAAGCCGTGATGGTATTTCCGTTCAGTGTGGCCGTGACAACCAGCTGAGCCGGACTTCCGACCGTGAATGTAGCGCTTGTTTCAGTACCCGAGGCGTCGAGAATCGTAACGGAGTAGGTGCCTGCAGCCA
>JAJTFM010000231.1 GCA_021298575.1 Saprospiraceae bacterium
ATCCGCAGATATGCCTGCCCGGAATTATGGCTGTGGAAGCGCCTGCCTTCACTGCCAATGCGCAGGGCAGTGCCGAAGCAGAGCGGTTCTGTGCAGCTATGGACGAACAGGAGTTATCGGAAGTGCCACTGATTGTACTGGCCGACGACAGCAGTTTCACCGCAGCTACACTCAATAACTATCTGTGGGTTACCTATACCCGCTCCAATCCGAGTCATGATATATACGGTGTAAAAACATTCACCGAAGACAAACACTGGGGATGTCACGGTTCACTGGTCATAGATGCCCGGAAAAAGCCGCATCATGCGCCCGAACTGATCCCGGATCCCGATGTTCAGCGCCGCGTTCAGGAGCTTTTGAAAAAATATGGCTACGGCGATTAATTTTTTTCAAAGATGCTTGGTGATTTGAATCAGGTGATATTATCTTTGCAGCGCTTTCGACAGAAGGCCCGTTCGTCTAGGGGTTAGGACACGTCCCTTTCACGGATGAAACACGGGTTCGATTCCCGTACGGGCTACTTAGACAGTTTATAAACCCTTGTAAGTGAATAACTTGCGAGGGTTTTTTCTTTTGGGGCCGATGCATTGGCATCTATTTTCTGCCTGTTTCCCGGTTCAGGTCAGCGGCCAAATCAACAGAACCTTATTTTTCTTTAAAACTTTTTGTTTCTTACCAGAAGATTGTGACCTTTGCGGTTTAACATTCAGAAAAAAACCATGTCGTACTCAGTCAGAATTGCCCCGCTCACGGGGATACCGGCCCGGAAGGTAGATGCAGTTATACAGCTCCTCGAAAGCGGCGCCACCATTCCTTTCATTGCACGTTACCGGAAAGAAGCCACCGGCGAACTCGACGAGGTACAGATCGGCGATATTCAGGATGCCTGGAAAAAGCTTCTTGAACTGGACAAACGCCGCGAAACAATCCTTCAGAGTATTGAAGAACAGGGCAAACTAACGCCGGAACTGAAAGCTGCCATCGAGAAGGCTGCTACCATGACGGAACTTGAAGATCTTTACCTGCCTTACCGCCCCAAACGCAAAACCCGGGCTACGATGGCTATCGAGAAAGGTCTGGAACCGCTCGCCAAACAGATTTTTTCCCAGAGAGACAAGGAGGTGGAAACTGTTGCTGCCCGCTATATTACTGATCAGGTACCTTCCGTTGAAGAGGCGCTGCAGGGTGCCCGCGACATTATTGCCGAATGGGTTTCCGAAGACCTGCGCGCACGCGACAAGGTGCGCCGCCACTTCGACCGGTCGTCGGCAATATCTGCCCGACTTGTGAAGGGCAAGGAGGACGCCGCCGCCAAGTACCGCGATTACTTCGAGTGGAGTGAGCCCCTCGACAAGTGCCCCAGTCACCGCCTGCTTGCCATGCGCAGGGCGGAAGAGGAGGGTTTCCTGCGTGTTTCCATTGCTCCGGAAGAGGAAAAAGCCGTTAACGATCTGGAAAATATATTCGTGACGGGTTACGGAGATAGTGCGTCGCAGGTGCGCACTGCCGTTAAGGACAGTTATAAACGACTGCTGCAGCCCGGCATTGAAACTGAATTTCGGAATGCCTCCAAAGAGAAGGCCGACCAGGAGGCTATCCGGGTTTTCGCCGAAAACCTGCGCCAGTTACTGCTTGGTGCCCCGCTCGGTGAAAAGCGTATCATGGGTATTGACCCCGGTTTCCGCACCGGCTGCAAGGTAATCTGCCTCGACGCCAACGGAAATCTGCTGTACAACACGGCTATTTATCCGCATGAACCACAGAAACGCGTCTTCGAAAGTCAGGCCGAAATTGAACACCTGGTGGATAAATACGGCATTGAGGCTATTTCCGTTGGAAATGGCACGGCGGGTCGCGAAACCATGGACTTTCTCCGGAAAATCAAATTTGCCACGCCTGTCGAGATATTCCAGGTGAATGAAGCCGGAGCCTCTATCTACTCCGCCAGCGAGGTGGCACGAGAGGAATTCCCCAAAGAAGATGTGACAGTACGCGGCGCGGTGAGTATAGGCCGCAGACTCATGGACCCACTGGCCGAACTGGTCAAAATTGACCCCAAAAGTATCGGTGTGGGCCAGTACCAGCACGATGTGAACCAGACGATGCTCAAAGACAGTCTTGACCGAACGGTAGAAAGCTGCGTAAACAGCGTGGGTATCAACCTGAATACTGCCAGCAAGCACCTGCTGACTTACGTTTCGGGACTGGGGCCCTCACTGGCTCAGAATATCGTACAGTACAGGGCCGAAAACGGTCCGTTCAAAAAACGCAATGAACTCAAAAAGGTACCCCGTCTGGGCGACAAGGCATTCGAACAGTGCGCGGGCTTCCTGCGCATACGCGAGGCCGCCAATCCGCTCGACAACACCGCCGTGCACCCCGAACGATATGCCCTCGTGGAGCAAATCGCCGATGACCTGGGCTGCAAGGTGGCTGATCTGATCCGCGACCGCTCGGTGCGCGTGAAAATTGACCTGAAAAAGTACGTGAAAGGGGACGTTGGCCTCCCTACCCTGCAGGATATCATGAAGGAACTGGAAAAGCCGGGGCTCGACCCCCGGGGAGCCGCCAAACCCTTCGAATTCGGTAACGTCCACTCAATGGAAGACCTGCATGAAGGCATGATTCTCCCGGGTATCGTCACTAATATCACCAATTTCGGCGCCTTTGTTGATATTGGCGTGAAGGAGAGCGGACTGGTACATGTGTCTCAAATGGCCGACAAGTTCGTGAAGAACCCGATGGACGTGGTGACGCTCGGTCAGCAAGTGACTGTCAGGGTGGTTGAGATTGATTTCGCGCGCAAGCGCGTGGCACTCAGTATGCGGCTCTGAACACTTTCACTTTCTTTTTTTCAGTGAGGTAGGGTGTTCCGGATGTGATTACCGCATCAATGTTGTTCAGACCGGAAGCAATAATTGCCTGTTCTTTCTCCAGCCGGTCAATCACCACTGGTACCTTCCTCACTGTAACGCTGTCGGGATTAAGCACATAAACGTATGCGGCGCTTCCGTCACCCTCAACGATCGCTTCAATGGGTATGGCTGGCTGCTGAATATTTTTTGGCGGTGCCACTTCCAGTGTGGCAAACAGTCCGGGTGCCAGTCGCTTGCCCCTGGCCTGAATACTGAACTCTACCTGATACAGTCCGTTGGCTGGGTCGGCAGAGGGTGCAAGTTCGGTCACTTTGCCACTGAACACCTCCCCGGGCCATGCATCAAGGGTAATCCGGGCAGGAGTACCGGCGGAGAGCCTTGCCCAGTCGCGGTCAGAAACAGCCACACGTACCACCCAGTCGTCGGGGCCGGTTTCAAAAAGTACCAGTACCGGCATTCCGGGGCCGGTCAGCTCCCCTTCATTGGACAGTTTTTTGATGATTTTACCTGATTTTCCGGCTCTTATTTCGGAGAATTTCTGATTAAAAGCGGCAATCCTGACAGTTTCGGCAGCTACATCACGGGCAGTAGTGGCATTCTGGAGCAGCTCCAGCGTCGCACTGCTGTCGCGGTACAGGCCCTGTACCCTGCCCAGATCGCGTTCAGCCTTGGCGAGCCCCTCTTTAGCCTGCTGGCTGTTCGCCGCGTGAAGTAACAATTCCGCTCAGTTTAAGGGGCGATCCGTTGACACTGCCGTTTACCGGGTGCAGTGATACCGGAATGACTTCTTCCGGATCTGAGGATGATACAGGAGCAGAGGGCTTTTTACCCGTGCAGGCGACTGTCAGAATAGCAACAAAAAGAAACAAGATTGAATTACGCATGGTAGTGATGTTATTGAAGTCCGGCTGATTTTCTGAGGCCCGCCTCTTTAATGAGCAGATTGGCGCGGGCGATTATCTCTTGCTGACGGGCGGTATCCACCCTGTTTTTTGCATCGAGAAATTCGAGCAGAAGCGCCTGTCCGGCCCTGTATTTATTGTTTGTGATTCGAAAAATAGCCTCGGCGGCCTCCACATTTCTTTGTGCCGACTGCAGGGCAAACCTGGCGGCATCAAACTGATTGAAGGAGGCGATAATATCAAGTTTTACCTGTTCAGTGATTTGCCTGAGCTCAGCATCGGCGATCCGGGCATTCAAACGGCTTTCGTGGCTTTTACTTCGGTTGAGGCCGCCATTGTATATGGGGTAGGAAACGCCTATCTGGGTGAGTACATAAGCCTGGTCATTGGTAAAATCATAACCAAATCCCTGAAAACCGGCAGACCCGCCGATATAAACATCCGGGAGCTTCTGATTTGCTTCATTTCTTTTCACATCGGCCAGGGCTGCCGTATTGAACGACTCCAGCGCCTTCAGTTCACCCCTGCGTTCAGGTGCATTCTGAAGGAGTTCATCAAGTGAGTAAGCCTGAGCCGGAGCGCTCAAAAGACTGGTGTCGGCCGTTACCGGGCGCTGCAGATCGGCTCCAATCAGATAATTGAAGTAAGAACGGGCCGAACTCTCGAGTGAGGCACTGTGAAAAATCTCATTCTCCACTTTTGAAAGCTCGTATTCGGCAGTGCTCACCACATCGGAAGTGGCCACATTGTTTTTGACCAGCGACTGGTTGAATCTTTTAAGTTCGAGCAGTACATCCTTCGACTTCAGCCATATTTCCCGGAGTTCGAGAGCCTGAAGGTACTGGATGTAAGCCTGTGTTATTTCACCCTTCAGCGACACCTCCCGCGCATCGCGCAGGGAAATCCGGCCCGACACCTCACTTTCCCTGATTGTTTTCAGATATTTCAGATCGGTATTGTAAACCGGATATGCGAAATTGAATTTGGTTTCCTGAAGCGATCGCCCTCCCGCAGCCAATATATAGGAGGCATTGAATTCAACCGATGGTTTAGCGCTGGCGCGGGCCTGCGCGAGCAGAGCGCGCGAACGCTCAATATCCAGCTCACTTTTCAGCACGGAAAGATTGTTGGCCAGCCCTTCCGAGATGTAAGTATCAAGTACCGGACTCCTCTGAGAGTGAGCCGATTGTGGAGGAACTGTGAGAAAAAATGCGAAAACTGGCCAAAAACAAGTGCCAAAAAACTGTAAAGCAGAGTAAAATGACTTCATTCGAGCAAAAGTAAGCGATGCAACAAAATTACTGAGTACCTTAGCGTCATGAATCAGCAAGTACACTTCCTGGAAACCCAGGATATTTTTGAAAAGGTGATGGCTGAAATAGCGAGCCATCCATGGATTGGATTTGATACAGAATTCGTCGGAGAGAAGTACTATATTCCGGTATTGGGGTTGCTCCAGATTATTGCAGGTAAC
>JAJTFM010000232.1 GCA_021298575.1 Saprospiraceae bacterium
CCGGGTATCCTCGCAGAGTACCGTTCATACGACGGAGCCCGCTTCGCTGTGGATGCAACGTATGAAGGAGAAAGCAAGGGAACATCCGTCAGAATTCCCGTATGGGTCAAACCCGGTCTGAAGCCGGCAGCGGCAAAAACCGGAAAAGAAGTCAAGGAGGGTAAAGAAGAGAAGAAAGACAAGGAAAGCAAATCTGGCGAAGGAAGAAAACGCGGCGGCGGTGCCGACAAGAAGAAGGAATCCGCGCTGGTAACTATCCTGACAATGAAGGGTGACACCATCAGGCGTTTCAAGACCGAACTGGACACCCTTTTCAACAGTGCTATATGGTGGGGAATGGATACCAAAGGAACCCGATTCCCGTCTAAAAACGATCCGCCTGCCGATCAGCTGGAGCCCGGAGGGGGGCCTCAGGTGCTTCCGGGCGACTATCTGGTCAAGGTAAAGTACATGGACTGGTCTGATTCCATACTTGTTACCGTACTCGATGATCCGAGGCTTAACATAGCGGCAGCCGATCGGGAGGCAAGAAACCAGGCAGTGCGGGATGTACACAAACTGGCCGAAAGAGCGGCCAAAGCATACGATCGCCTGAAGGAAGCAGAAAAAACCCTCGGTTTGGTGGAAAGCCAGTTCGTTAATGTTCCCGACAGTTTGAAAAAGGAAACCCTGAAACTGGGCAGTGCCATCAAGGACTCTATCGGTACACTCAAGGACGAATTTTTCAATCACAAGGAAACAAAAGGCATACAGCGGGGAAAACAGGGCCTGAATTCTTACTACTGGAATGCCCTTGGTTATATCAACGGGAATATGGGAGCACCTAACGCCACGGCAAAAATTGCTATGGAAAAAGCCCGGAGAGAAACAGATTCAATTATTGAAAAAATCAACAAACTGTTTGACAATCAATGGGTTGAATACAGAAAACAGGTGGAGGTTATCAAATATTCACTTTTTAAGGACTGGGATAAATTGTAAAACGCATGGAAGTAGTGAACAACCGCTTAATTTTGCGGTTGATTTTACAACAACTACTGAATGCAGGATTTCATCTCAGAATTGAAGTGGCGTGGACTCATCCACGATGTGACGCCGGGAATAGAAGAACATTTCAAGAAAGGCATGGTGCGTGCGTATATAGGTTTCGACCCTACAGCACCGTCCATGACTATCGGAAATTATGTTCAGATTATGCTGCTGACCTTCCTTCAGCGCGCAGGCCACCAGCCTGTCGTACTGCTGGGAGGAGCCACCAGCCGTATTGGTGATCCAAGCGGCAAGGACAAGGAACGCGATTTGAAGTCAACCGAAGAACTCGACCGAAATACGGAGCAGTTCATGAATCAGGCCAAAAACCTGCTTGACTTCAATCCGGAAACACCCAACCACGCACTGATGCTCAATAACCTGTCTTTCTATGATCAGATGGGTGTACTGGAGTTTCTTCGCGATGTTGGCAAGTACCTCACTGTCAACTATATGATGTCGAAAGAGAGTGTTCGTCGAAGGATTGAGAGCGAGTCGGGTATTTCGTTCACCGAATTCAGTTACCAGTTGCTGCAGGGCTACGACTTCGTACTGCTCAACCGCCAGCACGGAATCACCGTGCAAATGGGTGGCAGCGACCAGTATGGCAACATTACGTCAGGTGTCGAACTGGCGCGCAAGATAGACGACGCAAAGGTGTATGCCGTCACCACACCGCTGCTCACCAAGGCCGACGGAACCAAATTCGGGAAAAGTGAAGCCGGAAATATCTGGCTCGATGCCCGGATGACTTCCCCGTACAAGTTCTATCAGTTCTGGCTGAACGCCGACGACCGCGACCTTCCCAAGTACCTGCGCTATTTCTCCCTGAAAACACAGGCTGAAATAGAAGCGCTGGAGGCTGCCGAATCGGCTCAGCAGATAAAACGAATTTTCGCAGAGGAAATTACCGTGCGCATACACGGGCATGAGGCCTATGCGGCTGTTCAGGCTGTATCTGCGCTGCTTTTCGACCCGAAAGCGGACGCAGACATGCTCAAAACGCTCGACAAATCCACACTTGCCCAGGTTGCCGACGAGATTCCGTCGCCTGAAATATCATCAAAGGTTCTCGAAAATCCGGTGAGTATTCTCGATTTCCTGAGCGACCAGACGGGTATTCTGCCGAGTCGCTCGGAGGCCAAACGTGCGGTACAGTCCAACATGATCAGCATCAACAAGGTGCGTATCACTGATCTGGGTGCCACTGTTTCTTCAGACGACCTGCTCCACGGAGCCTTTGTGATGGTGGAAAGCGGTAAAAAGAATAAATACCTTGTCAGGGTTGTGTAGAGTTGACACGCCCTTGATATCCTTTTCGTACCTTTGCGCCCGAAAGTTCAAACCCCTCTCATCCCACCTTTTGTATGAAGAACATTCGTAACTTCTGTATCATCGCCCACATTGACCACGGCAAGAGTACGCTCGCCGACAGGCTGCTGGAATATACCAACACCATCAGCAAACGCGAGATGCAGGATCAGGCACTGGATAACATGGATCTGGAGCGCGAGCGTGGCATCACTATCAAGAGCCATGCTATACAGATGCGCTATATCCACCCCGCTAATGGAGAAGAGTACATCTTCAATCTCATTGACACGCCGGGGCACGTTGACTTCTCCTACGAGGTGAGCCGCTCTATTGCTGCCTGTGAAGGTGCTCTGCTGCTGGTTGATGCCACGCAGGGTATTCAGGCGCAGACAATCAGCAATCTCTATCTGGCCGTAGATCACAACCTGGAAATTATCCCGATTGTGAACAAGGTGGATATGGACAGCGCCATGATCGAAGAGGTACAGGATCAGATTATTGACCTCATCGGTTGCGAACGCGGAGATATTATTTCCGCCTCCGGTCGTACCGGAATCGGAATTGCCGAAATCCTCTCTGCTGTGGTGGACCGTGTGCCGGCACCCAAGGGCGATCCGGAAGCCCCGTTGCAGACGATGATTTTCGACTCTATGTTCAATTCTTACCGCGGTGTGATTGCCTACGTCCGCGTAATGAACGGTACTATCAGGAAAGGCGATAAAATCAAGTTTTACAACACCGGAAAGGAGGTTTTCGCCGAGGAAGTAGGCTCGCTCAAAATGGGCATGGTCGAAACCCAGGAAATTGCCGCCGGAAATGTAGGCTATATCATCACCGGTATCAAAGTGAGCCGGGAAATCAAGGTGGGTGATACCATCACGCACATCGCGCGCCCGTGCGAGACTCCTGTGAAAGGTTTTGAGGAGGTAAAGCCAATGGTTTTTGCGGGGGTATATCCGCTTGATACCGACGATTTTGAGGATCTGCGCGACTCTCTCGAAAAATTGCAGCTCAACGACGCCTCACTGGTGTTCGAACCGGAAACATCTGCCGCACTCGGTTTTGGATTTCGCTGCGGATTCCTCGGGATGCTTCACCTCGAAATCGTACAGGAACGCCTGTTCCGGGAGTTCGACCAGGATATTATCACCACGGTGCCCAACGTTCCGTACTACGCTACCAATATGAAGGGCGAGCGTAAAATGATTCACCAGCCCAGCGATCTGTACCAAGCCCGACTACATCGGGAATATCATGAAACTGTGTATGGACAAGCGGGGGCTGCTTCAAAAACAGACTTACCTCACGCCTACGCGCCTGGAAATGATTTTCCACATGCCGCTCGCCGAAATTGTGTTCGATTTCTACGACCAGCTCAAGTCTTCCACCCGCGGTTATGCTTCTTTCGACTATCATTTGCTCGATTACCGGGAAACAGACCTCGTCCGCCTCGATATCAAACTCAATGGCGAACAGGTGGATGCACTCTCCGCGCTCGTTCACCGCTCCAAGGCTGAATATATGGGTCGCAGGATGTGTGAAAAACTGAAGGATTTGCTGCCTCGTCAGCAGTTTCAGATTGCCATCCAGGGGGCCATCGGTCAAAAGGTAATTGCACGTGAAACCATCTCTGCTCTGCGTAAGGACGTAACTGCCAAGTGTTACGGCGGTGACATCAGCCGGAAGCGCAAACTCCTTGAAAAGCAGAAAGAGGGCAAGAAGCGTATGAAACAGTTCGGCGCAGTAGAGGTTCCGCCGGAAGCCTTCATCAAGGTTCTGAAACTCAACGACTGATCTGGCGCAGTATTCGGTCCATTTCTGATTTCCACTCGCGGTTACTACCCGCAAAATTGTTGTGCATGAAGCTGAATATCAGCATCTTGCCACCTTTTGTGCGTACGTAGCCACTCAGACAGTGCACGCCGCGCATTCCACCGGTTTTGGCAAAGACGAAGGGTCCGTTTCCATCTTTGGGCGTGTACCACTCTTCAATGGTTCCGCGCATACCACCTGCCGGGAACAGGCTGAGCAGCCGCTCGTGCGGGTATTTGTTCCACATATACCTCAGGGTGCCTGCCAGACTCGCCGGTGTATTCAGGTTGTACCGGGAGAGTCCGCTGCCATCCACCCAGCGGGGGCGTACTGGCAGCTGAAGCACGCTGTCCAGCATCCACTGGATAACCGTATCCTGCTCCAGTACCCCAAACCGCGCGTCAGCACACATATACAGCAGTTGCTCGGCCACAAAATTGGCGCTCTGGAACATCATCCGGCGCAGTACGGTGTCGAGTGGAACAGAAGGCAGGGTAGTGGCCGGATATATTCTTTCCAGAGGTAACTCCGGGTTGTCAACGTAACCAATACTTCTTCCAAGCGCAGCACCCAGCAGCAGTTGAGTCATCGGACCGGTAAACGGAACGCGGGTATCGTTCTCCTGCACACCCGGTTCGAGCAGCCAGAAGTTCTCATGTTCTAGCCTTGCAGCGCCTTTTCCGTCTTTTTTATCTCTGAAGCCGTATTTTGTGCCAAATAAATCGGGAATGATACGAGCGTATGAAACGCCGTCCGAGGTGATACTGACGCAGTTGCCGTAAACAGGCATTTCTGTGCGTTCGGTCATGTAATACTCGCCGTAATCGTCCCACGACCAGCCCGGACCAAATCGGGGTTCGGTAAATGAACGCGGGTAATATGCCAGTGATTTTGATACTCCCGCCAGTCCTAACAGCGAATCCTTCCACGACTGCCAGGCAGCAAAATCAGGGTGCAGCAGGGCAGGATTGCCCGTCCCACGGATATAAACCCGGTTTTCAGTATTGATGACCTTCAGTGCCGGCAGCGTGTCGGGAAGATTTTCCAGACACGCTGCCAGGGTGAGAATTTTGGTGTTCGACGCAGGGGTGAAATACTTCCCGCCCTGATAATCGGCGAGCAGCCGGCCCGATTCTGGGTCCATCAGCACAAAACCGGTGAATGCCCGGTTAAACACCTCCGAATGTCGTACAGCCCGCTCGGCGCGACGTCCGGCGCGGGTACCCGTGGTCGCACACGAAGAGATCGCAACAGCGACAGCTACCAGCCAAAAACAGTAATTCCTCAACTTTTAGATGCCAGACGGCTGTTTTTATATCCGTAACTAAAGTAGAAGACCAGTCCTGCAGCCAGCCAGATGAAAAAGCCGGCCCAGCTTTTGGCAGGTATCTGCGCCATCATGTAGAAGCACGAAACCAAACCGAGTACGGGTATGAGTGAGAAGCTGTAACGGAATGCCCCCACAGCCAGCGCCAGACAGGTGACAATGAACAGCCACATGGGTATTTTGTGTCTGAACAGATTCCATCCCGACTCATAACGCGAGTCTTCAGATATTGGAAGTTCCGCGATGGTCGCCTTGTATTCTTTGGGGGAGAGTCCGTCGAGATACGCGGCCAGTCCGCCCCCCGCAGCGTTCATGCCGGCCTGATCCCTG
>JAJTFM010000233.1:0-3479 GCA_021298575.1 Saprospiraceae bacterium
CGGTGAGAGAATCCTGAACAAACTCTTAGTTGCAAAATATCCTGAAAATCTGCCTGCAACAAACAGGTCGGCCCGAAAAGGCTGATTGATTTTTTAAACAACAAGATACACAAACAAACATGGCTACAACGGCAGATATCCGCAACGGCCTTTGCATCGAACTGAACAACGACATTTTCCGTGTCATTGACTTTTCAAAGTTCCAGGTTGGTCGCGGTAGCGGCAAAGTATGGACCAAACTGAAAAGCAGCACCAGCGGTAAAGTCATTGAACACACTTTCCAAAGCGGTCACACTATTAATGAAGTACGGGTGGAACGCCGCAAGTTCCAGTACCTTTACAAGGAGGACGGTGGCTTTGCCCTCATGAATCAGGAAACTTTCGACCAGATTTCCATCGGAGATGATATGATTGACAACGGTCAGTTTCTCAAGGAAGGTGATTTGGTTGACGTACTGTACCACTCTGCCAACGACTCTATCCTGTCAGTGGAGATTCCTCAGACGGTTGTTCTGCAAATCACCTATACAGAGCCAGGTCTGCGTGGCGACACTGCTACCAACACGCTCAAGCCGGCAACAGTGGAAACCGGAGCCGAGGTTCGTGTACCCCTCTTTTGTGATCAGGGCGACCTGATTAAAATTGACACCAGCACCGGTGAGTACATGGAGCGTGTAAAAAAGTGATTTTTTTTGCACTTTTATCAGATCCCGAATTTTTCTCTCGGAGAAAATTCGGGATTTTTTATGGTAACCACCGGATGGGGTGTGTTTTTTCAAAAAAATCACACTCGATTGTCCTGAAAACCGTTCCTTTACAACCCGAACCGCATCCACCCTTTTCTTGTTAAACATTCTTTGTTTATGAATCTGGATTTCAACCAAATACAGGAAATCATACGCCTGGTCAGCAAACACAAACTCTCCGAGTTTATCCTGAAAGAGGGCGAGTTTAAACTGGTTGTTCGCAACCAGGGCAACGGCACCGAAAATCAGGTTATCTCCCCTGTTGTTGTGCAGGCCCCTGCACAACCGGCAGTTATTGCAGCGCCGGCTCCTGTAGCAGCACCATCCCCGGCACCGGCACCAAAAGCCGAAGCTGCTCCGGCACCATCCTCCGACAACGCCAGCTATCTGACCATCAAATCTCCCATGGTAGGTACCTTTTACCGCTCTTCATCTCCCGAAAAAGGACCATTTGTCAAAATCGGCGATGCCGTTAACAGCGGACAAACTGTCTGTATCATTGAAGCCATGAAACTTTTCAATGAGATCGAGTCAGATGTCAAGGGTAAAATTGTCAAGGTTCTCGTAGAAGATGCTTCACCGGTTGAATACGACCAGCCGCTCTTCCTCGTAGATCCATCCTAAACGGTTTAGATTCTGCTAAACAGCCTGTCAGCATGTTTAAAAAAATACTCATAGCTAACCGGGGAGAAATCGCCCTGCGGGTAATTCGTACCTGCAAGGAAATGGGCATCAAAACGGTAGCAATTTACTCTACAGCCGACCGCGACAGCCTGCATGTGCGCTTCGCCGATGAAGCTGTATGTATTGGTCCGGCATCCTCCGCCGAAAGTTATCTCAATGTACCCCGCATCATGGCGGCCGTCGAAATAACCGACGCCGATGCTATACACCCCGGCTACGGATTTCTTTCCGAAAATGCAGCATTCGCCGAGGTGTGCAGGGAGTATGGCATCAAATTCATCGGCCCCACCCCGGAACAAATTCGTGCCATGGGCGACAAAATCACGGCCAAGGAAACGATGATTCGGGCCGGTGTTCCCTGTATCCCTGGTACGGAAGGCCTCCTCACCGACGTGAAGGCCGGCATGAAACTCGCAAAGGACATCGGTTATCCGGTCATCCTGAAAGCTACAGCAGGGGGTGGAGGAAAAGGTATGCGTATCGTATGGAAAGAAGAGGAGTTTGAATCGCAGTGGGACACAGCCCGCCGTGAAGCCAAGGCATCCTTCTCCAACGATGGTATCTACATGGAGAAATATATCGAAGAACCACGCCACATCGAAGTGCAGGTGGCCGGCGATCAATTCGGCAAAGCATGTCACCTCTCCGAACGCGATTGCTCTATCCAGCGCCGCCACCAAAAGCTGGTTGAGGAAAGCCCGTCGCCATTCATGACGCCCGAACTGCGGGAGAAAATGGGAGCTGCAGCAGTAAAAGCCTGTAATGCCATTAACTATGAGGGGGTGGGCACCATAGAATTTTTGGTCGACAAACACCGGAATTTCTATTTCATGGAAATGAATACCCGTATTCAGGTGGAACATACGGTGACAGAGGAAGTAATTGACTTCGACCTGATCAAGGAACAAATCAAAATCGCCTCGGGCCACCCTATTTCCGGAAAAAACTACTTCCCGGAAATGCATGCTATCGAATGCCGTATCAATGCCGAGGATCCATTCAACGACTTCAGACCAAGTCCGGGTAAAATCACTTCATTTCACTCTCCTAAAGGTCACGGAGTACGGGTAGATACCCATGTTTACGCCGGTTATACTATTCCTCCCTATTACGATTCCATGATCGCCAAACTTATCGTGCGCGCCCGCACGCGCGATGAGGCCATTCTGAAAATGGAACGTGCTCTGGACGAATTCGTTGTAGAAGGTGTGAAAACAACTGTCCCGTTCCATCAGCGCCTGATGCGAAACAAGGACTTCCGGGAGGGTAATTTCACTACCGGCTTCCTCAATACCTGGGATTTCAAGAACGAAAAACTCTAAATTCATTACGATGAAATGGTTTGCCTCTGTACTGTTGTTTCTGTCCCTGACAGCCGTCGGGGCACAGGATACTTTCTCTATTGTTGCCGTTGATACCATCACAGGCGAAATCGGAAGCGCAGGCGCCAGCTGCCTCGACAATGTGTCGTTCCCGGGCAGCGGCGGAGCCATTATCATCAGCGATATTCTGCCGGGAAGAGGCGCTATTCATACACAGTCCTTTTGGGTGGCCGGTAATCAGGCCAACGCTCGACTGAAAATGGAACAGGGCCTCTCCCCGTCGGAAGTACTCACATGGGTGCGCCAGAATGATGTAGAGGGTATTCTCAGTCAGGTGAAAAGACAATACGGTGTGGTGGACTTCGACCCGCAGGGCCACCCCAGATCCGCAGCATACACAGGCACCTCCTGCTTCGCTTACCGGGGCCATAAAACCGGCGCCAACTATGCCATTCAGGGAAATATACTCCTCGGTCAGCAAATTCTCGACAGCATGGAAGCCCGATTCCTGTCCACCACGGGCACTCTGGCCGACAAACTGATGGCAGCCATGCAGGGAGCCAATGTACCCGGTGCCGACACAAGATGCCTCAATAATGGAACCTCGTCACTCTCTGCCTTCCTCCGAGTGGCAAAACCCGACGATGAAGACGACAATCTCTGGCTCGACCTGAATGTACCTTCGCTACCAACCGGCCGCGAACCCATTGACTCGCTTCAAACACTC
>JAJTFM010000233.1:3484-5177 GCA_021298575.1 Saprospiraceae bacterium
TGATTCGCTCCAAACGCTGTACAACAACTGGAAGGCCTCCTCGGCTGCGCACTCGCCCGAACAATACATCGCCAGTATCTCTCCCAACCCCTCCTCCGGACAAATTTCCGTGGTCTGGATGGGGCCCGCCGCACTGTTCCGTATTCATCAGATACACGGAAAGCCCGTTTTCGAATCGAGTATCCAGCCCGGTGAAAACCGCCTCTACCCCGCCCTGCCCGCAGGTTTCTACCTGGCAGAGTTCAGTGTGAATGGCAAGACAAGAAAAGTGATGAAGATAGTGGTAACGGAGTAACAGGCCTCCTAAACCAGCGACCAGACAGCCAGCCACGCCATTAAAACAGTAACCAGCCAGCCCGCTGCAGTAAGCCAGCGCGGATGAGTGTATCCCCCGGGCAACAAACGCCTGTGAACGGCAATCAGAAACAGGCCAAGTGCAAATGGCAGTATGAAGCCGTTGATGGTTCCGGCTAATACCAGCAACTGCACGGGTTTCCCTATTGCAATAAATATAGTTGCCGAAATGAGGATGAAACCTGCCGTAACCTGCCTGTAATTCTTTTCAAACAAGGGGTGCCAGCTTCGTATGAAACTCACCGATGTATAGGCTGCTCCAATTACCGAAGTAATGGCAGCACTCCACATCACAAATCCGAAAATCACTGTCCCCGTATCACCCGCCGAATGCCTGAACACACCGGCAGCCGGATTCACAGCATCTATCACCGCACCGCTGTTCACCACGCCAAGCGCAGCGAGAAACAGTATGTATCGCATCAACGCGGTAATCCCGATTCCTTGAATAGCAGACCTGGTTACGGCTCCTGCTGACCCCACGCCTGTCACTCCGGCATCCAGCAGACGGTGTGCCCCGGCAAAACTGATATAACCGCCTACTGTTCCGCCCACAAGCGTGACAATGGCAGCCGGATCAATTCTCTCAGGCACAAAACTTCTGTAAAGAGCCTCTCCGACCGGTGGGGAAGTCATAAATGCTGCTGCAACTGTAAACAGGATCATCCCAATGCCGAGCACTTTTACAAAGGTATCCATGATGCCGGTCGCACCGGGTAACAGGAAGATTGCCAGGCCAATTGCTGCAGAGACAGTTGCCGACCATTCCATACCGATTCCGGTCATCAGGTTCATCCCGAGGGCACATCCACCTATATTTCCAATATTAAAAGCCAGTCCGCCAAAAACAATCAACCCGCCCAACATGTATCCCAGTCCGGGAAATACCCGGTCGGAGAACTCGTGCGCACGCATACCAGTGACTGTCAGCAATCGCCAGATATTCAGCTGGGCACCAATATCGAGCAGCACTGAAATGAGTATTACAAATCCGAAAGAAGCGGCGAGCTCCCAGGTATAATAGGCAGTTTGTGTCAGAAATCCAGGCCCGATTGCCGAGGTGGCCATCAGGAAGGCGGCCCCGGCAAGGGCAGAACGGCTCAGTTTCAGACGCATAGAATCAGTTTTGAACGACCTGATGTATCAATTTGGCAAAAGCGACAGCATTTTCACCGTCACCGTGCAGACAAATTGTTTGTGCCTGTATGAGAATGAAACCGCCGGACGCAGACATCACCCGACCATTGAGTATCATTTCACGCACCTGCTGTACACAGGTCTGTTCGTCTTCAATCAGTGCTCCGGGTTTTGAACGAGGTGTCAGGGAGCCGTCGGACTG
>JAJTFM010000040.1 GCA_021298575.1 Saprospiraceae bacterium
GGTGCGGGTGTATAGATTTGATAATCTCATGGCCGGTCGTTTCCAGTTTGCGGGCAACCACCACCTCGGCAATCATCTCGGTCACGTTGTACCCGATCATGTGGGCGCCCAGCCATTCGCCGTATTTCTTGTCAAAAATAACCTTCACGAAGCCCTCAGGGTGACCAGCAGCCTTGGCCTTTCCACTGGCCATGAACGGGAATTTACCCACCACAACTTCATATCCGGCCTCTTTGGCAGCCTGTTCGGTGTAGCCAACCGAGGCGATTTCAGGGATGCAGTACGTGCAGCCGGGGATATTGTTGTAATCCACGGGTTCCGGGTGGTGTCCGGCTATCTTTTCCACACAGGTGATACCCTCTGCGCTCGCCACGTGCGCGAGCGCCTGCGTGGGCAGTACGTCGCCGATGGCATAAACGCCGGGAACATTGGTCTGGTAGTATTCATCCACCTTTATATAGCCGCGTTCGGTGACGATACCGAGCTCTTCGAGACCGATATTTTCGATATTGGGTGTCACGCCTGCAGCGCTGAGCACCACATCACAAACGATAGTTTCCGTTTTGCCATCCTTGCGGTTTTTCATATTCACCTTGATCTCCTTGCCCGAGGTATCAACCGATTCGACGGCCCAGCCACCATAGACTTTGATACCCTTTTTGGTGAAAATCTTGCCCAGCTCTTTTGAGATATCTGCGTCTTCACGCGGAACGAGGCCCTGCTCCATGAACTCGACGATGCTCACCTCGGTGCCCATGGTATGATAGAAGTAGCCAAACTCGACGCCGATGGCGCCTGCACCCACCACCACCATGCGTTTGGGCTGCTTTTCGAGCGTCATGGCCTTGCGGTACTCAATAATTTTTTGTCCGTCAACAGGCAGGTTGGGGAGTTGCCTGGCGCGACCACCCGTAGCGATGATAATATTTTTTGCGGAATACTCGGTCGTTTTACCTTCTGCATCTGTTACCGACACCTTAGGGCCGGCTACAAGGCGGGCATTACCCATGATGACAGTAATCTTGTTCTTTTTCATCAGGAACTGTACACCCTTGCTCATCCCGTCGGCCACACCCCGGCTGCGCTTTATCACCGCGTCGAAATCGGCAGATGCCTTGCCAACCTTGATTCCGAAGTCTTCTGCATGATTAAGGTAATCGAAAACCTGTGCGCTCTTCAGGAGTGCCTTGGTGGGAATACAACCCCAGTTCAGACAAATTCCCCCGAGGTTTTCGCGTTCGATGACTGCCACATTCATACCCAGCTGGGAGGCGCGAATAGCTGCAACATACCCGCCGGGGCCGCTGCCTATTACGATCAGATCAAAATTCATTGGTCGAAATGTTAATTTGTTAGGAGTAACCGTACGGCCGATATGCTGTCCGGACAGCTACAATTTGACTGGTTGAAACAGGGTGATTTAAAAAACAACGCAAAGGTACTTTTGATCTGAGTATCGGCATCAAAATTTTCTACCTTTGTCTGAATGGAATATGAAAAAACCGGAATTTTGTTTTGGAAGGCGCTTTTTTTCGCGCTTTTGCCCGTATATTGCGTGTTGTATGCGCCTTACGGGGTAAACGAAACGGACGGAGGATTCCTCACCGGACTCGCCTGGCAGTTGCTGAACGGCAAGCTGCTGTATCAGGACATTGTATATGTACGCCCTCCTCTGCCCGTTCTGCTGCGTGCGCTCGAGCTGAAACTGCTGCCGGCAACCATCTCCGAGCTCGGCATGCGCTGGATCTTCTATCTGGAGGTGTGGCTTTACGCGTACATGGGCGCGAGCCTGCTCGCGAAGGGCAACCGGATGTGGCTGATAGCCGTGTTCGGGTTCATTTTGTCGGTGCATAACTACTCCCCCAAATCGTGGCATACCACCGACGGTATTTTCTTTGCTACACTGGGTGCTTTTCTTCTGCTTGGTGAAAATCGCACGCCATGGCGGGCACTCGCGGGCGGCATGGCACTGTTCGCAGCACTGCTCTGTAAACAATCTTTCTATCCGCTGGCAGCTGCCGCCGCCGTTGTACTTATTGCCGACAAATCCCTTTCCCGTCATGCCAGACTGGCATTTTCAGCGGGTTTTGCGATAGCAGCGGGTATCTTTTACGGATTTTTGCATTATTACGGGATTACTGAACAGTACAACACCATGACAGGCGGAGCAGCCTCTTCGGGCAAGGCACTGCAGCACGGACTGGCCGATTATTTCCTGATAACACCGGCATTGGGCATTCCCGCCCTGGTGATAACCGACGCAATGTTCTACCTGCACAGAAAGTCGCGGCCAGATCTGGCGATAATCCTGTGGGGGGTATGGCTGCCCCTGCTTGCGATGAGCTTTGCGGCTGTCAGCCTGATCAGGCAGGAGCATATTACTCCGTTTGCCCAGTCGAGAGTGCTGTTCTGGGCAGCCGGTATTGCGCTCCTTGTACCGCTTATGCGGGATCGCCGTTTTCATACCGTACCATTTTTCCTGCTGGCAATCAGCTGGTGTGCGTCCATCAGCTGGGGCTATAACCTGCCTGTGCTGTTTTCGGTACCACTGGTTTGGGGAGTTATGGAAATTACGGCCCTGTTTTCTGGAAATTCCGGGCTACATAGATACTATTTCAGGTACAACATCTTTTTGGCAGTCTTGCTACTGCCGGTTTTCCGGGTTGGTTACGAGTTTGTTTACCGCGACGGACTGCGGACCAATATGACCGAAGACATGGGGGGTATTTTCCCGCAACTGACCGGCATACGCTCGGACACAGCCACCGCATCGCTGTACCGCGACCTGAAGGAGCTGGACGCCATATACCACGAACAATACGCCGTGCTGCCCTCTTTCCCGTATGCATCCTATCTCACCGGCAGCGCCCCTCCCCTGCCGCTCGACTGGGTGGTTAACCGGGAAACGAATGGTCAAAACGAAAAAGTGTATGAAAAACTGGCCGAATGCCGGTATATACTGCTGGAAGCCGGCTATTACGAACAGATTTCAACGAATCAGGAACTGGAAGTATGCAGGAATGTGTTACAGAACAGAGACAGTACGGGGCGCACTCCGCACTTCATCATATATCAAAAACGTGACTGATGGTGAAAAACAATCCCGATGGAAAAATACTGGTTCTGACCGATTTCGACGGAACCATCACGCTGGGAGATACCCTATCGAGGTATCTGCTTTTTGCTGTCCCGTTTCACCGGCTGATTGCGGGTCTGATAATAGCTGCATTTCAGCTCGGCATCATGCGTATTACCGGGCGATATTCCACAGAAGAAGCCAAAGAGGCCGTACTGGCTGCCTTTCTGAAAGGAGAAACCGAAAAATCATTGAGACAGCGGGGGGAGGAGTTCTGCCGGACAAAATTGCCCGGAATACTTAGGCCGGCCGTTTGCGACAAACTGAAAACTCTGAAAGAAAAAGGGGCTACCGTTATCATAGTAACTGCATCTCCCGACATATGGGTGCTTCCCTTTGCTCAAACGGAGGGGTATGCCCTGATAAGTACCCGTCTGCAGTTCCACGAGGGCCGATTTACCGGGCGACTGGCCACTCCCAACTGCAAGGGACAGGAGAAGGCGAACCGGATAGAGGCATCCATACTGCTGGAAGAATTTGATTATATTATTGGTATTGGCAATTCATCTGGCGACCGCGAGATGCTCGCGCTCGCGAACGAGGCAATCCTGGTCTGAAGACAGTCGGCCGGCCCTTTCCGAAATAATACTTACCTTTACACCCGAACAAAATCCGGCAAGTAATGATAGAATTTTTTACCCAGGCACTCGACGTCATCCGTCACCTGGACGTACACCTCGAAAATATCATGCGCGAGTACCAGCTCGCCACCTACCTGATTCTGGCACTGATCATTTTTTGCGAGACCGGCCTGGTTGTAACGCCTTTCCTGCCGGGCGATTCCCTGCTGTTCGCAGCTGGCGCTATCACCGCCAAAACAGGCATCCTGAACGTCTGGGTACTCATACCCCTGCTCTTCGTGTCGGCTATATTAGGCGACAATACCAACTACTTTTTCGGAAAGTATCTGGGGAGCAATGTCTTTACCAGAGACTACTGGTTTCTGAAGCGCCGTTACATTGATCAGACTCAGGATTTTTACGCCAAGCACGGCGGAAAAACGCTCATTATGGCCCGATTTGTGCCTATTGTTCGCACATTTGCTCCATTCGTTGCCGGAGTAGGCAAGATGGAATACGGCCGATTTATTTACAACTGTGTTCTGGGCGGCGTACTGTGGGTAACTTCGCTGACACTGGCGGGGTACTTCTTCGGACAAATAGATATCATCAAAAACAACTTTGAGATAGTGGTATTCGGCATCATCGGCGTATCGCTGCTGCCCATTGCCGTCGAGTTTTTCCGCGCCCGTTTCGGGAAAAAAGAAAGCGCATGAATCCGGAACTCTCCCGATTTGTCTGGGAGCACCGGAACGACGACCCGTTTCAACTGGCGCTGGCCCGGAAGCAGTATCCCGGAGTGCCAGTCGCTGAAGCAGCCGCACAGATAGAAGCGCTGCAAAAAACAAGGCAAAAAGTGCCCGCATGGTACCGTGAAGGCATGCGCTTCCCGCCGAGATTATCCATGGAACAGGCATCATCGGAAGCTGCTGCCCGCTTCAAGGCAGGCCTCATTCCGGAAGGCCGCCTGCTCGACCTCACCTGCGGACTCGGGATTGACACTTATTTCTTCTCAAAGGTTTCTACTACTGTAACCGCCATTGAGCAAAACCCGGTAATAGCAGATGCCGCTCGTCATAACTTTTCAGTACTGGGAGCCGGCAACATTCACGTTGTAACAGGTGATTCCAATGATTTTGAAATGCTGGCACCAGGCGGTTTCGACTGTATTTTCCTTGATCCGGCGCGGCGCGACCAGCACCAGAAAAAGGTATTCAACTGGCGCGACTGCAGTCCCGACGTACTCGCTCTCAAAGACAAACTGCTCCGCCACACCCGGTGTGTACTGCTCAAATCAGCCCCCATGCTCGATATACAGCTGTCGTTGAGGCAACTGGAAACTGTACAGAAAATATGGATAGTGGAATACGCCGGAGAAGTAAAGGAGGTGATTTACCAATTGGGTACCGACCCGCACCCCGCAACTGAAATACCCGTCGAGGTAACCGGAATTGACGATCACGGACAGCCATTGTACCGGTTTGAATACACACAGGAAGCAGAAAAGGAAGCAACCCAGGTATTTTCCCTTCCCCTGGGCTACCTGTATGAGCCCTCCCCTGCCCTGCTCAAATCGGGTGCCATGAAACTGTTTGGCACCCGGTTTTCACTGGCGAAACTGCATGAAAACACTCATTTATTCACCTCGGAAACACCGGTATCCGGCGTTCCGGGACGCAACTTTGAAATCATCGCGATATGCCGGTATGACAAAAGGGAGGTACAGGCCGCTATCCCTGAACGCAGGGCCAATATTGCCACCCGCAACTTCCCGGACACACCCGATATGATGGCCCGAAAACTTGGGCTGAATAACGGAGGATCCGTTTATCTGTTCGGAGTAACCCTGCATGACAACCGGAAAGCCATGCTGGTTTGCCGTAAACAACACCCTGACATCTGATATGAGAATCGTATTTCTTGGCACCCCTGACTTTGCCGTAGCCTCCCTGAGTATTCTGCTGGAAAACGGTTATGACATCCCGGCAGTAGTAACGGCGCCCGACAAGCCCGGGGGGCGGAAGGGCATGCTGCAGTCGGCCGTCAAACTGTTTGCGCTCGAGCACCAAATCCCGGTGCTGCAACCGGTCAAACTGAGAGATCCCGAATTTCTGGAGACGCTGCGCGAGCTGAAAGCTGATTTACAGATAGTGGTGGCCTTCCGCATGTTGCCCGAGGCAGTCTGGAATATGCCGCCTCTGGGAACCATGAATCTGCACGGATCGCTACTGCCACGTTACCGTGGGGCTGCACCCATCAACTGGGCCATTATCAACGGAGAAAAAGAGACCGGCGTAACCACCTTTCTGTTGCGGCACGAGATAGATACAGGCGACGTTCTCGCGCGCGAAACAATAGCTATCGGAGAAAACGAAACAGCTGGAGAACTGCACGACCGCATGATGGAGGTTGGTGCCAGGCTGGTACTGCAATCAGTAAAAGCCCTCGAGGCAGGAACAGCAAAACCGGCGCCCCAACTGGAAGCTGAAGTGACTTACGCACCAAAAATACACACCGACACGTGCAAAATTGATTTCACTCGCGGGAACGATGAAGTGCACAACTTCATACGCGGCCTGAGTCCGCACCCGGGTGCCTGGACCGTTGTACAGGATAAGGTGCTCAAAATATACCGAACCGAGAAAGCACAAGGGGATGGCCTGAAACACACACCGGGCGTCTTCCTGGTGGAAAACGCCCGGCATATACTGGTGAGCACAGGCAGCGGCTATCTTCGTGTAATCGAGTTGCAACTGGAGGGCAAAAAGCGCATGAATGAACGCGATTTTCTGAATGGTCACCCCGCGTTTTTCGATGCCGGATACCGTTAGAGCTTGTTCAGGATTCTCTACCGGTGGCAAAAACAGGCTGATTTTTTGTCAGTTTTTGCATTTTTGAAGGCGCATAGCCGGTGCTACGTAACTGAAAAAAGGTGAAAAATGGCGAAAAATGAGCCATTTTTGACTCGGTGAGAGAATCCTGAACAAGCTCTAGGACAGCGAGAGCTCTTTGGTAACCACCTCTCTGCCTTCGATAGTTGTTTTTCTGCCGAAGATCAGTTCATTGCCGAGTGCATCAATAATAATTGTGTCACCTTTTATATAGTCGCCGGCGAGCAGGTATTTGGCCAGTTCATTTATCAGCTCGCGCTGCAGGGTGCGCTTGAGCGGGCGCGCGCCGAACTGCGGATCAAATCCGGTTTCGATGAGCACTTTTGCAGCCTCCGGTGTTACCTGCAGTTGAAGTTCCTGTCTGGCTAGCATTTCCCGCACATCGTTGAACAGAATATGGAGAATTTCCTCCATCTGGTTCATCTGAAGCGGCTGGAACACCACGATTTCGTCAATTCGGTTCAGGAACTCCGGTCGCATATTTGATTTGAGTGCATCCATCACCTCTTGTTTGGCACGATCGAGTGCTTCATGGCGGCGTTTCTCCGTCATGCCGGCGTAATTCTCGAATGCTTCCATAATCCGGTCGCTGGCCAGATTTGAGGTCATAATAATAATGGTGTTCTTGAAATTGGCGGTTCGACCCTTGTTGTCTGTCAGGCGGCCGTCGTCGAGCACCTGCAGCAGAATATTAAAGGTATCCGGGTGAGCCTTTTCGATTTCGTCGAGCAATACGATGGAGTAAGGCCGGCGGCGCACCGCTTCGGTGAGCTGTCCGCCCTCGTCGTAGCCCACATAACCGGGAGGGGCACCTACCAATCGGGAAACACTGTGTTTCTCCTGGTATTCGCTCATATCTATACGTGTAATTGCCTTCTCGTCGTCAAACAATACATCGGCCAGCGCCTTGGCGAGCTCCGTTTTACCCACACCGGTGGGGCCACAGAAGATAAAAGACCCTATGGGTTTGTCGGGATCGCTCAGACCGGCCCTGTTTCGGCGGATAGCATCGCTCACGGCGGCCACCGCCTCATCCTGACCAATCACCTGACGGTGCAGTTCGGCCTCGAGGTGCAGCAGTCTTTCCTTTTCGCCCTTCATCATTTTGGTGATCGGAATGCCCGTCCAGCGGGCCACCACTTCGGCTATATCATTGGAAGTGACCGTTTGCGTAGTCATCCTGTTCTCGGGAGCGAGCTGCGCCAGCTTGTCTTCCGCGGCGAGCAACATAGCCGATTGAGCGGGAATATCCTGATATTTGATACGTGAGGCCTGTTCCAGATTACCCTCCCTTTCTGCGCGCTGATAATTGATCTGGAGGTCTTCCAGTTTTTGTTTACAGTTCTGAATAGCCTCCACGATTTCCTTTTCGGAGTTCCATTTTGCTCGAAGACCGTCGAGATTTTCGCGCAGGTCCTGAATCTGCTTGTTCAGCGTTTCCAGTTTGCGCTCGTCATTTTCGCGTTTGATGGCTTCCCTTTCAATTTCGAGCTGACGCAGCTGGCGATCGAGTTTATCCACCTCTTCGGGCACCGAGTCGAGTTCCAGACGAAGTTTGGCGCCCGCCTCGTCAATCAGGTCAATGGCCTTGTCGGGCAGTTTGCGTTCGGAGAGGTAACGGTTAGACAGTTCGACGGCGGCGATGAGTGCTTCATCGAGAATCTGTACCTTGTGGTAATTCTCATATTTTTCGCGGATACCGCGGAGAATAGAGATGGAGTCTTCGAGGCTGGGTTCGTCCACATAAACAGACTGGAACCGGCGTTCGAGGGCCTTGTCGCTTTCGAAGTACTTCTGGTATTCATCGAGCGTGGTGGCACCTATCGTGCGCAGCTCTCCGCGTGCGAGTGCCGGTTTGAGGATATTGGCGGCATCCATGGCACCCTGCCCCCCGCCTGCGCCTACGAGCGTGTGAATCTCGTCAATGAACAGAATAACCTGTTCATTACTGTCAATCACCTCTTTGACAACAGCTTTGAGGCGTTCTTCGAATTCTCCTTTATACTTGGCACCGGCGATCAGTGCAGCCATATCGAGCGAGAAGATTTTTTTTCCGGCCAGTGTTTCGGGTATATCCTGCTTTACGATACGCCAGGCGATACCCTCTACGATGGCCGTTTTACCCACGCCGGGGTCGCCGATAATAACCGGATTATTCTTTTTACGGCGGCTCAGGATATGTAGTACGCGCCTGATTTCCTCATCGCGGCCGATGACCGGGTCGAGTTTGCCCTGTTCAGCCAGATCAGTCAGGTTGATGGCGTATTTTCCGAGCGCGTTGTACACATTTTCCGTGTTCTGTTCGGTTACTTTTGCGCCTTTCCGGAGTTTTTTCACGGCGGCGGAAATTGTTTCGGTGCTGGCACCTTGCTCGCGGAGGAGTCGGGCAGCCTTGTCGTTAACTTTTGAAATACCAATGAGCAGCAGCTCAACAGAGATATATTCGTCGCCAAACTCTTTGAGCAGGGATTTGGCGGAAGAAATAGCCTTGTTGGCCTCGTTGGTCAGATATTGTTTGTCAACCCCGCCTACTTTAGGGATTTGCAGGATGAGCTGATCGAGGTCATCGCGCAGGCGGCTCATGCTGACACCTGCCTTTTTCAGGATAAAAGTGATAGAGTCATCGCTGGTTTCCAGCATACCCTTCAGCAGGTGGGAAGTGTCCACACTCTGCTGTTCGTTGCCGGCGGCAATCTGCTGGGCCTGCATGATGGCTTCCTGAGCCTTAATGGTGAAACTGTCGTATGTCATGGTATTATGAAGGTGTGACTGGTTTGGGATATCGTCGCAGTGCGACAAATATCATTGGTCAAATACTCTACCAATTCCAAAATTACTGCAAATTTGTCGGGAAAACAAGTGCGTGCACGCCAAAATGACAGAAACAGCGCTTTAATTCAGATTTTTAAAAAACAATAACAGCCAATGATGGTTATTGCCTGTAATTTCGCGCCGTAAACAGCGTTATACTTAGCCTGTTACACCACACCTCCATGAAAAAAACACTCCTCATACTTGGCCTTATAGCTGTCGTTGCCGGACAGATGCGCGCATCTGTCATTCTCATTCCGATGGATGAAAACAGTCAGCGCAATCACCTGAAAGCATACGGTATTACCTACTGGGTATTGTCGAAAGGGGTGGAGGCATACTGGCTTCTGAACTACAAGGGCGGCAGTTTTGCTTTTGTGCACACACCTGAATTTGAAAAAGAGTGCAAAACACGCGATGTGAGCTATCAGGTGATATCGGAATCACAGTTCGCCGCCATCGAGAACGAGATTCTGAATCCGGAGGTGAACATGGACAAGATCAAGCTGGAAAAGGCACCCAAAATTGCCGTTTACACGCCCGATCAGAATGAGCGCGGAGAGGTTATTCAGCCCTGGGACGACGCGGTGACGCTGGTACTCACCTACGCAGAGATTCCCTATGATGTGGTATATGATACGGAAGTGTTGCAGGGCAAACTTGCCGAGTACGACTGGCTGCACCTGCACCATGAAGACTTTACCGGGATGTTTGGCAAGTTTTACGCCAATTACAGCGGTCAGCCCTGGTACAGACAGCACGTAAAGATGATGGAAGATCTGGCGCGCCAGAATGGCTTCGACAAGGTAAGTCAGTTGAAACTCGCCGTCGCCAAAAGAATCCGTGAATTTGTAGTGGGTGGCGGATTCATGTTTGCCATGTGCTCGGCTACCGACACCTACGATATTGCACTGGCAGCGCAGGGCACCGATATCTGCGCCACACCGTTCGACGGCGACCCGATGGATCCGTCATTCCAGAGCAAACTGGACTTTTCACAAACATTTGCCTTCCAGAACTTCAGCGTGATCACCGACCCGATGGTGTATGAGCACTCCAACATAGACAACAGCGAAGTAACCGGCAGAAAAGTAACACCGGAGCAGGACTACTTCACCCTGTTCGATTTCTCCGCCAAATGGGATCCGGTACCTAGCATGCTGACACAGTCTCACACCCGTACAGTCAAGGGATTCATGGGACAGGCAACCGCCTTCAACAGAAAATTCATCAAGTCCAGCGTGCTGATTATGGGTGAGAACAAGCCCGCGGGAGAGGCGCGCTATATACACAATGCGTACGGACAGGGATTTTTCACCTTTTACGGTGGTCATGATCCGGAGGACTACCGGCATTATGTAGGTGATCCGCCCACAGAACTGCAGCTGCACCCCAACTCACCTGGTTTCAGGCTCATCCTGAACAATATTCTGTTCCCCGCTGCCAAGAAAAAGCATCAGAAAACCTGAACAAGTAAACGCCTGCCCTGAAACACCGCCCCCGGGTAATATACCTGCGGACGAATACCTCTCCTATGAACGAGACAGGCAAAATATCCCAATACGATTTTAAACCCGGGGTACCCCTCGGGATAGAAGTCGTTGAGCTGAAACAACTCAGGGAATCGCTGAGCCACATGCTCAGAGTACCTCACCGCGTCAATTTCTACGATATAATATGGATACAGAAGGGAACCCCTGTTTTTGTAGCCGATTTCAACCGGATCGAGATAAAGACCAGTACCATCATATTTATCAACAAGAGCCACGTTCAGTACTACGAAAAATTCAATGAATGTGAGGGCTTCATCATGCCCTTTACCGAAACATTTTTGTGCCGTTCGGCCATAGAAACCAACTTTCTGAATAACTCGCTGCTTTTCAACAACCCTGTAAGTGCACCATATATAGAGATCGGCGAGCAAGATCAGTTTATTTCCGATCTTTTTTACGCAATTATAAGCGAGCTTGAAAGCGAGCCCGACGAATCCAAGTATTACATCCTGCAGTCTCTCCTGTTTGCATTTCTGCTCAAATGCGAGCGGAAATACATACAGACCGGACTGGATGAAATGCACGACCGCACAGAATGGAATACTGCTATTCAGTTCAGAAGCCTCATAGACCAGAATTTCAGCAAGGACAGAAGTGTTTCTTTCTATGCAACCCAACTGAACATATCAGAGAAAAGCCTGCTGAGAAGTACCAATTCAGTATTCGGGAAATCACCCAAGGAAGTTATACACGAAAGACTGCTCATCGAAGCCAAGCGACTGCTGCTGCACAGCAACGCCAACACCAAGGAAATAGCCTTTACGCTGGGATTCGATGAACCTACCAATTTTGTCAAGTATTTCAAGAAATATACCCAAAAAACACCCCTTGAGTTCAGGGATACCTTCTTCAACAACTGATTTTTTCGGTCCGGACGACGCTTTGTCCGATTTTTACCATCATTGGTCCGTTTTTAACCTTTCACAGCCTTGTTGGCTGCCCTACCTTTGTACCGTCAAGTTAATCAAAAAGCAAATGGAAATTCTGACTGAAAGTTCAACCCTGGTGCCAAGTGCAAGCGCTAACCCAAAATACAGAACATTCGTCAAAATGAACCATGTGCTTTCAGACAAAGAGTCTGTAGTAAAAGTATTACAGGAGTACAAGGAATCCATCAATGCAGCGGATGCAGATGCCGGTTCACTGATATGGTCTGTAAGTTCGGATGTTTCCATGATTCATCCGAACGGCCGTGAAAAGGGCTGGGATCAGATCAGGTCCAATATGTACGGGATGTTCAGGAGGAATTTCATCTTCCGCAATTTGACATCTCGCAATGAAAGAATAACCCTGCACGGAGATGTTGCCTTGCTGGAATTCGACTGGGATTTCGAGGCACTTCTCAAATCTGAGAACATGAATAATTCTGTTGAATGGGGATGTTGGGACAATCTTTCGTCCGGTTCTGATGAAAAGAACAGGATAGTCAAGTCGAGAGGAAGAGAGAGCATGCTCCTCAGAAAATTCGGGTATGAATGGAAGATTGTCCACATTCATTATTCCGGATTACCCGCCGCCGACGGAAATTCGGCACACTGATTACGAGAGAAAGATCAATTGGAATAGCTTTATTACTGAAATGTGCAACTTGAGAGCCGCCATGAGCTGGGCGGCTCTTTTTTTTGTGTTCGGAAACCAAGTAAAAGGGGTAAAAACAACCGGAATCCCGGTCGTTTTTACCCCTTTTTCAAACTTTAACGCCGAAAGCTGTGAGACATTCGGTGCTATGAAAGATTCAATTACATGCGCTTTTTAGCGTCTGCAATGCTCTTTTCGTTCATACGCGGGTAGTCGGTGTTACCCTCTTTGACAGCAAGTGCGGTACTTTTCTCGAAAGTAGCGACAGCATCTTTATAGCGGCCCAGGTCGCTGAGGATATTGCCCTTCAGGCGCAGAATCCAGAACTTTTCGCCGCCTTTTTCGAGGGATTTATCAACCCACTCAAGCGCTTTGTTCAGGTCTTTCTTCTCCTCGTAGTAGTAACGGGCAGCGCTGTAGAAATCGCCTGCAGCCGGACCATCCATTGTTGACTTGATGGTTGACATCACTTTGCCGTCGGTATCCACTGTAATCGGGATAACAACGCGGGTATTTTCCCAGATCAGCTCCAGATCAGCACCGTTGTTGCGCAGGTTGGCGAAAGTAAGCGTGAGCGTTTCCACATAATCGCGGAGTGCATAGGCCGACGAAGTGAATTTGGCAGCCACATCTTCTTCCTTGAACTGATCACCGGGTACACCCCAGAATTCAGTATTTTTGTAGATGATGATGGTCCAGTCTTTTTCACCGGGAGTGGCATAAATGGCATAAGTGCCTTTTTTCACTGCTACGCCGCCAATCATGGCGTCGTCGCTGAGCGTAATTTTGGTAGAAGCATTGGCACCAGTACGCCACATCTGACCGAATGGCACCAGTTCACCGAAGATACGGCGACCCTTCGCACTGGGGCGTGAGTACTCAACATCAACTTTGATCAGACCTACTTCCTGATTAATCTTGCACAGCGGACTGGCAGGAGGAGTTTTGATCTGAGCGTTGGAAAGCGAAACGAAGGCCATAAACATGGCGCTTAAAAGGAGGATTTTTTTCATGTGTCGTCCAGTTGTTAAATTTCAATCGAAACAGTTCAATTTTAAAATAGTTCTGCAAAGGCTTACATTAGCGCAAAAATACGGTATGCCAACATTCTCATGCCTTCATTTCGACGAATTAAGCACCAGGCAGCTTTATGAAATACTGGCCCTCCGGCAGGAGGTGTTTGCCGTGGAGCAAAATTGTCCGTACCAGGATTGCGACAACAAGGACCTGGATGCCTGGCATCTGATGGGCCGCGATGAAAACGACCGGCTAATCTGTTACACAAGGCTGCTCCCCGAAGGTGTTTCCTATGAGGGGTACACTTCCATCGGCCGGGTTGTTTCTTCACCCTCTGTGCGGGGAACTGGCGCCGGAAAACAGCTGATGGAAGAAAGCATCAAAAGGTGTGTGCAATTATTTGGGAATCAACCTGTTAAAATAGGAGCCCAGACCTACCTGCTGAAATTTTACGGGTCATTCGGATTCCGTTCAACAGGTGAGGAGTACCTGGAAGACGGTATTCCGCACACCAAAATGATACTCGAAGACCCCGGCGCACGCCAACGGTGATTCAACGCTGTTCCGCAACCACATACTGATATGGTACTTCTGCTGAGCATCTCGCTCCTCCTGTTACTGATTCTTACCGTCCGGCTGAGCGCGTTTGTCGCACTGATTATCACGGCACTTTTCGCCGGACTGGCGGCTGGTATGGCGCCCATGGAACTCGTTAAATCGGTGCACACGGGCCTTGGAAATACGCTGGGCGGACTTGCGCTCGTGCTGGCGCTGGGAATTATTCTGGGCAGTATATTGTCGGAAACCGGGGCGATTCGGGTTATTTCATCTCGATTGCTGGGCATTCTCGGACACAAAAACGCAGGTATCGCGCTGATGCTGACGGGTTTTGTTATCGGTCTGGCACTTTTTTACAATGCAGGATTTGTGGTACTGGCACCGCTGGTTTTTTCCGTTGCTGCCCAGACGGGGTTACCCGTTACGCCACTTGCTATTTCCATGGCGGCACCGCTCTCTGTAACCCACGGATTTTTGCCGCCCCACCCCGGCGCCACTGCAGTAGCCAACGCACTGGGCGCCGATCCGGGGAAAACCCTGCTTTGGGGACTGGCGGCTGGCATACCTGTTCTGGCTTTAACTGCACTGATTATGCCGCGTTTGTTGCGCAACGTGAAAGCCAG
>JAJTFM010000041.1 GCA_021298575.1 Saprospiraceae bacterium
GTCAGTTTTTGCATTTTTGAAGGCGCATAGCCGGAGCTACGTAACTGAAAAAAGGTGAAAAATGGCGAAAAATGAGATGTTTTTGACTCGGTGAGAGAATCCTGAACAAGCTCTAAATGGCGTTTCCAATGCCTACCAGAAAAATGGATGCAAATATGAGTCCGAGTCCAATGAGGAACGTACGGCGGGTTCTGTCCGATACGCCGCTCCATTCCTTCAGCCACACGCCCCACAGGTTGGCTGTCAGGATAATGGTCGCCATGTGCAGTATCCAGGATGAAGCCCCGTTGCCGAGTCGCGACTCCCCCATTCCGTAAAAGAAGAACTGCAGAAACCAGAGTGTGCCCGCAAAAGAAGCATACAGGGCATTTTTCCCGTTGGGAGCGCCTGCTTTCCCGAAATCTGTGAAGGTTTTGTTCTTCCACATCAGCCAGGCACACCACAGGAAATTGGTGGTCAGGCCACCCCACAACACCACAATATAGGTTACGTTATTCTGAAACAGCGGATTGGCACCGTTTGCCACAGCCTGTTCGGCCATCGGCTTGCCGGCTTCTATACCGAAGTTGAAAAAGGAGCTCAGTATGCCGGATATAACCGCAATGGTGAGGCCTTTTACCAGATGAAACTCTTCCACACTCTGCACAATGCTTGTTTTACCCTCCACCGGATAAATGGCATAATACACAGAAGGCACTATGGCTCCGAACGCCGAGCAGAAACCCAGCACCACCGAGTTGCCAAGCGACATGCCCAGGTAACGCACGCCGAGGCCATACGTGAGTCCGCCAATCCCCCACAACAAACCCATCAGGTACGTGAATTGCTTTACATCGCCGTCAGCCTGACTGATGATATCCTGATAGTACGGTATTGTCAGCCAGGCGGCAATGAAAGGAACAATCAGCCACGAAAACAGACCGCCAAACAGCCAGAACGACTCCCAGGCCCAGCCTCTGATCTTCTTGTAGGGCATGTAGAAACTGCCGGAGGAAATTCCGCCGATGGTATGATAAATTATTCCGAGAATGACCTGCATAAGAAATCATTGTTTTTTACCAAAGAAACTCATTCCCGGCGGTATCAGTTTGACACCCACTACCTTGCCGTCTTCCCGAACGAACTGGAACACCGCCTTGCCGTCTGCATCAAATGTATCCGTGCCGGTCTGTTTTACCGGACCTTTATTCATGGCTGATGAGGCAACCAGCGCGCCGTTTTCAACCATAAACTCTATTTTATCGAAGGGTAAGCCCGTGAATATATAGGTGCCATCATAATCGTTCAGTTCGCTTTCGGCAGGAACAGCCACAAAGGCTTCAGTTACCTGTGATTGTTCATTGTGAAAGGAAAACTCGGTCACCGTCATGAGTGCCTGCGCTGCAGTATTTTCAGATTTGAATACGAAGTAAACATCATGCATACCACTGACTGTACTGTACAGTTTTATGACCATCTGTGAAGGTACCATTTCATCTGTGGGCTCCACTCCGACCGGATCACCGGCCAGCGGACCGTCGGGGGCGTCCAGGTGCATTTCAATAGTTCCACCGGAGAAATTGAATTTTTTCGGCGCCATAGCTCCCATTTTCACCTGAACCAGTCCGGTGAGATCCACATCATCAAGTCCGGCATAACCATTATTGGAAGGAATGCAGAACTTCATACCACTGAAGGTCATTTTCTGGGCATCTTTCACAAAATCAACATCGTGGGCCCCTACAGTACTGTTTCTGAGCACATAGATTTTTTCGGCACTGAGCGACGGCAATCCGGGTGCACCGCGATCCGAGTAGGCGGCCCGCAGCATATATACCCCGACTCCCTTGTCGTCGGCCGGTACAGTTGTCTGGTACTCCCCTTTGGCGGGCAGCGGGGCCGGACCGGTTTTTTCATCGGCGAAACTGAGGATATATTTGATCAGCTCGGAGGCATCTTCTTTGGAGAGGGCCGGGTGGGCTGCCATGGCTACTTCTCCCCATACGCCCGTACTTCCGTTGATCACCCGACCTGCCAGCAGATCAATTGCCGCGGTTTGATCTTTGTACTTCAGCGCAACTTCCCTGTAGCTGGGTCCAACAGATTTCTCGGCCGGCTTGTGGCAGGCTTTGCAGTCTGTACCTTCCATAATTTTCATAGCAGTGGCAAAGCGGGCATTGGCACTGGAAAACTGGTGGCCCTGCGCAATGGCCACCTTGTCGTATCCCTCGGCAAGATAGTCAATGTTGACAGCGACCTGATCGGGAGAGATGGTACCGTCGGTAATGGAACCGTCTTCTTTGTTGGTAAGACGCACTTCATAACTCACTTTACTTCCCGGGAAAAAGAACGTCTTGTTGCTGGCGCCGAGGTCGAATTCCAGCACTGGCGGTTCATTACCGGCCACTATATCCAGTGTTTGGGAGGCATTCAGGCCCTTCCCGTCGCTCACAGTAAGCGTTGCCTTGTACTCTCCGTTCTTTTTGAAGGTGTAAACGGGATTTCCCGCCTTGAATGTGGTGGATTTCCCGCCTGTCGCGGGTGTTATTTTCCATTCATACGATAGCTTGTCGCCATCATAATCCATAGAGCCTTCTGCTGAAAATTGAACGGTGAGCGGCGCTGTACCGGCCTTTTTATCTGCGGATGCTGCCACAACGGGTTTTCTGTTGCCGGCATTGAACTCAATACGCACCAGTCGGGCATCGTCGTTGGCCTGAAACCAGCCGGTGCCGTATTCCAGCATGTACAGGTCGCCATCCGGTGCAAACTGCATATCCATCGGATTGGAGAATTTGCTGGAAGGCATGATTGGCTCCATCTCCTGATAGTCGCCCTTTTCATTTATGCTGACAGCCATCATCCAGCCGCGCATCCATTCATAGATGATGAGCTTTTTATCAAAGTAAGCCGGCCAGGGGCGGGCAGCATTTTTGAAGTCTTCTCTGTAAAAAACGGGGCCTGCCATGGCATTTCTTCCGCCGGAACCCACCAGCGGGAATTCCTTTGACTCGGCGTAAGGATACCAGATAAAGGCCTTCTGAGCGGGTGGCAGCACCCTGAGTCCCGTGTTGTTGGGCGAGTTATTGACCGGCGTTTCGACAGCGAATTTATCCCCGGAGGTTTGTGTGGCGTAATCGTAGTCCACATAAGCCTGATTGTCGGCAATCACCAGCGGCCAGCCATAGTTTCCGGCGCCGCGCGCCTGACCTACCTCGTCGTATCCCCTGGGCCCCCGTTTTGGATCGGGATCATTGGCGTCAGGCCCCACTTCTCCCCAGTAAACATATCCGGTTTTTTTATCCACACTGATGCGGAACGGATTCCGGTGCCCCATCGTGTATATCTCGGGCCGTGTTTTGGCCATCCCTTTCGGGAAAAGATTGCCCTCTGGAATAGTGTATGTCCCGTTTGCCTCCGGATGGATGCGAATTATCTTGCCCCTCAGGTCGTTCGTGTTGGCCGACGATTTCTGCGCGTCCCAGGGCATCCGGCCGGGTCTTTCATCAATGGGTGCGTAACCGTCAGCAATATCCTTTTTGAATCAGTCAGCAACTCATCGCCCTTCATCTCGTAACGGGTAAGCACGTTCTTTGCGTCATCGCCAGCAGGAGAGTAATAGAGGTAAATCCAGTGATTTTTCTCGAATTGCGGGTCGATGGTCAGGCCAAGCAGGCCGTCTTCTGCTTCAGCGCGGTTACCGGTTGAGTCGGCCAGGTATTTGGTGCTTACATCTATAGTGGCTATTACTTTACTCTTCCCTTCAGTGGGATCGAAGAGTTTCACTTCCCCCTTGCGCTGAATAAACAGGATTTTGTAGCCAGGCAGCACCGCCAGTTCCATGGGTTCGTCCAGCTTTTCTTCCAGTACTACCTTTGAAAAGCGATTTTCTTCCGGATAAAGCGCTGTTCGCACGCGCGTGTAGTCGGGCGCGGGACCCGCCATTGTCCACTGAAGTCCGGCCCTGATGTGTTTCAGCACCAGTTCCTCGGAAAAAGTCTCGCTGGTGTGGCCCATATTGGTGTAAAAAGCCCGTCCTCCATCGAATTCGTGATACCACGACATCGGGTGGTAATCGCCCATAGTTCCGCCAACGTATGATTTTTCATCAATGGTGATGAGTACATTCACATGTGGATCTATACTTTTATAGGCATAAAACTCATCAGTGCGTACCCACGGCTCGGGGAGAAAACTGGTCAGCGGATTGTTCTGGTCAACGATATGAAAGTCGCCTTTCTGCACATTGCTGGGCTGAGACGGGTGGTTATCGAACCATCCGCCCATGAGTTTCCCGTACCAGGGCCACTCGTACTCTGTGTCAGAAGCAGCGTGAATACCGACATAGCCGCCACCCGCCTGAATAAACCGCTCAAAAGCGTTCTGTTGAGCGGGATTCAGCACATTCCCGGTAGTGGACAGCCAGATGACGCAGCGGTACTTTTTCAGATTTTGTTCATTGAAGGCGCTCGCATCTTCCGTGGTATCTACTTTGAAGCCGTTTTCAGCCCCCATTTTCATCAGAGCAACTTTTCCGTCTTCAATGGATGCATGACGAAAAGAGGCTGTTTTACTGAAAACCAGCACACGGGGAGCCTGTGCTGTCAGTGAGAAAGTAGTCAGAACGCCCAGAAAAAGCGTGTAAAGAAGTTTATTCATCAGGATAAAATTATTGGCCGAAACCAGGGTGGCCGTCTCCGGCAAAACAAAGAGTGAATTGCGGTAAAGGTAAACCAATATCCCGACCGCAGGATTTACGATTGTTGAAAACAGACGTAATACGGAATTAAATGCTTCAGTGATGCAAAATCCACCGGATACAGTTATCAATCCATGCCACTTCCCCAAATGGATTGAGCATTCCGTAACCATGACCGCCCCTGGCATAGAAAAAAGTTTCCACGGGTACGCCATGCTGCCGCAATGCAGCCTCAAACAGGAGTGAATTCTGAACTTTGACCACCTCGTCATCAACAGCATGCGTAATAAACACGGGCGGTGTATCGTCGGTAACCTGCAGCTCGCTGGAATATTCGGCCACCTTGTCGGCAGGCACAGGTATTGCTGCCAGATTTTTGTCGGCATTTTCCTTGTCGGCCATGAGTTTGTCGAACTCCGCCTGCTCCATATTTCCAAGGTAGTGTGTTCCGGCAGTGGAGGCCAGGTGCCCGCCGGCCGAGCTGCCGGCAATTCCTATTCTATCGGGTTTTATCCCCCATTTTCCGGTATTTTCCCGTACCAGCTGAATAGCTCTCTGGGCATCCTGCAAGGGTACAATTTCCTTGTTAGTCATCATGGCAGCGTTGGGGAGCCGGTTTTTCAGCACAAAACCGGCGATACCATTTTCGCTCAGTTTTTTCGCCATGTGGTGCCCTTCGTGGTCAATAGCCAGTCCGGCATAGCCACCTCCCGGACAGATAATAACAGCGAAACCGGTATTTTTTGATGCCTCGGGCAGATATGCTGTGAGCTCGGGTGTAATCACATTGACTACGAACCGCACCTGTTCGCCGTTAAAGGGAAATGTATGGGCCACCTCCTGGATATTGCCGGCAATGGCGTTGGGCACCTTGCCTGCCTCATAAAGAGGAATAACCTGTTGGGCGTGTACATTTTTGCACACAGAGAGAGCGAAAAAAATTAAAAAGGTTGCTTTTTTCATGAGTTGTGTTATTGAAAGCGAAGTTACGGAATGACCGGGAGAAAAACGGAAAGAACAGGCCGGACAAGTCGGGAATCGGAAATATCTTTGCGGCATTATTCCGTAACATGTCAACACCACGTACTGTAGCCTTCCACACCCTCGGCTGTAAGCTCAATTACTCCGAAACATCTGCCCTTGCGCGTCTTTTCGAGAACAACGGCTACATGCCTGTCAAATTCGAGGAGGAAGCAGACATATACGTACTGAATACCTGTTCGGTTACAGAGCAGGCAGACCGCGAGTGTCGCAAAATCGTCAGACAGGCCATGCGACGCAGTCCGGGTGCCTTTGTGGTTGTGACAGGCTGTTACGCTCAGCTTAAACCACAGGAAATATCGGAAATACCAGGCGTGGATCTGGTACTAGGTGCCGGTGAAAAATTCCGGATTCTGGATTATGTGGACGACCTGAGCAAGGCGCAGGGCAAGGGTATGGTACAGGCAGGCGACGTACGCGATGTGAATACCTTCAACGCTTCCTTCTCATTCGGCGATCGCACCCGCTCCTTTTTGAAGGTGCAAGATGGTTGCGACTACAAGTGTTCCTTTTGTACCATCCCGCAGGCCCGCGGAGCCAGTCGCTCCGATACCGTTGAAAATGTACTGAACAATGCGCGCGAGATCGCACGCAGGGGCGCCCGGGAGATTGTGCTTACGGGTGTCAACCTGGGCGATTTTGGCAACGGAACAGAAGTAATAGAAGGGCAAACACCCCGAAAAGAGGCGCTTTTCGCTGATTTGGTAGTCGAACTGGACAAACTGGATGAGGTAGCGCGATTCAGAATAAGCAGTATCGAGCCCAATCTGCTCACCGACGAGATCATCGCTTTTGTAGCGAAGAGTGCGCGCTTTATGCCCCATTTTCACATCCCGCTACAGTCCGGCAACAACAAACAACTCCGTGAAATGCGCCGCAGATACCGGCGCGAGTTATACGCAGAGCGGGTCGAGTCCATCAAAAAACACATGCCACATGCCTGTATAGGGTGCGATGTTATTGTGGGCTTCCCGGGCGAAACCGAGGATGATTTTCTGGAGACTTACCAGTTCATCAAGGATCTGGATATTTCCTACCTGCATGTGTTTACTTATTCGGAGCGCACCAATACACTGGCAGCCGAAATGACCGGAGTGGTGCCGGTGGAAGAAAGACGCCGGCGAAATCAGGCGCTACGCGGACTCTCGGAAATGAAAAGACGCGCATTTTATCAGGAACATGCCGCAACAGCACGCCCTGTGTTGCTCGAGCATCACAGAGACCCGTCGCTGCTCAGCGGATTTACCGACAACTACATCAAAGTCGAGGTGCCGGCAAGGGCAGGAACCCTGAATGAAATCCTCAACGTCAGCCTCGACAACCTCTCGGCCGATGCCGAAAGTATGGTCGCATCGTTTGTCTGAGGCTTCCTCTGTATCTTCATTTCCAGGGAAATATCTGATCAGAGCAATTTATTTTTCACATTTATATATAATTATTATTTACAAATAAATGTAAATCAATTTTTTACATATTTTTTTATTAAAAAAATATTTCACAAAGCAAAAAAATTGTTCAATAATTTGATTTCGCTGATTTTCACCTTTGCCTCATGAACAACGGGGATAAATGTATCTCCGTCCGAGATATGTTCATGGGATTATACAATTTCAGGTGAAGGCGACAGGTCCATTCAAAAGCAGGATGGACTTGTCCAACTGACCAGTATGCGAATCAAGAATTTGTGATAATAACCTGTTGTTTTGTTAGCCGTGCTCGCAGGAGCACGGTTTTTTTTTGCCCTGTTTTCAAGTATAAGCCTACCTTTCGGACTGAATCAATAAAGTCAGGATTTATGTCAGCTGCTACCGGTGAAATTAAGAAGATTACCACCCACGTTATCCAGTCTATGAAAGACCGCGGGGAGAAGATTGCGATGCTAACAGCGTATGATTTCTCCATGGCGCGTATTTTTGACGAGGCGGGCATTGACATACTTTTGGTAGGCGATTCAGCCTCCAACGTCATGGCTGGCCACGAAACGACGCTGCCTATTACGCTCGACCAGATGATTTATCATGCCCAGTCGGTGGTACGTGCGGTGAGTCGCGCCATGGTGGTGGTTGACATGCCGTTCGGCTCGTACCAGTCCAACTCGGAAGTGGCACTTTCCAGTGCCATACGGATTATGAAAGAATCGGGAGCGCACGCTGTAAAACTGGAAGGCGGTGCAGAAGTGGAGGACAGCATCAAAAGAATTCTGCTGGCAGGCATACCGGTGATGGGGCACCTTGGCCTCACTCCACAGAGTATCTACAAGTTCGGCACCTATACCGTGAGGGCAAAGGAAGAGCAGGAGGCACAAAAGCTACGCGATGATGCAAAATTACTGGATGAAATCGGCTGCTTCTCGCTCGTTCTGGAAAAAATACCGGCCAAACTCACCAAAGAGGTGTCAGAGAGCATTGCGATTCCCACCATCGGTATAGGCGCAGGCAAACATGCTGACGGGCAGGTGCTCGTATCTCACGACATGCTGGGCATTACCAAAGATTTCAATCCGCGCTTCCTGCGCAGGTACGCTGAATTGTTTCAGGTGATGACAGAAGCCACCCAGGGCTATATCTCGGACGTAAAATCGAGGGATTTCCCGAGTGACAAGGAGCAGTATTAATGCCTGTTGACAAAAATGGATTTTCTGATATAACTGTTTATCTCTTCTGCGGCCTTGTCCCTGAATCCGGGGTGGTCGGCCTCTTCCACTACCCTGTCAAAACTTAATGGTTTGAAGGACTTATAGATACTGTCTCTGAACTTGAGACGAAAGTCTTTATGTCGCGAGATATGGGAGTTTTCAAGAACTCTGTTAAGATAAATTACATCCCGAGATGACTGGATAACACTCAAATAATCACGAAATTCCCTGAAGTAGATAAAACCTACATCATCTCCCACCAAATATTTCAAGTCATCAAACAACCAGTTAAAAAAGTCCTCAAAATCAATCCCGAGCTCCTTCAACAAGTTTATTACATGGTCTGAATTGCCCCTTGGCTCATAAAAGCGTTGAATTATCTCAATCATACGGATATTCTGTTGTTTAAAATCACAGTCCTGAATTTGATCATGAATTATTCTGAAAAAAATATTTTTTTCAGAATCCACCAGACTTTGATACCTAAAGTCATTATGTGACTTCATGAAAGGCAGATACAACAGAAAAATTGGCTCCGAGTTGGAAAAAATCCAGAAGCCGGGATCCATATCCAACTCCTCATATATCTTTTTTCGGATGAAATTACGATAGCTTCTGGAAGTCAGGCAACCTGCGAATTTCAAATCATACACAACTCTCTGGTGACTGCGTATCCGCTTTTCAGATTTTCTATTCAAAAGACCATGAAGGATATTAAGTCTGTTGCTAATCCATTCAAGGTTTGTCACCTCGTTATTGCTTCTGTTACTGTCAATATGATTCACAAATGGGTAGTGTTCATTATTTTTCAGGTAAGCCTTTGCCACCAGACGATGAACAAACACTGTCTTCTTATTGTAAAGCAAGTACTGATAACCGTCCTTCCCGGTTTTTACTAATCGCCTCCCGGTTCTATCAATAACATTGCCATTTTTGTAAATATTCAGCTCAGGAAACTCCTCCAAAACCACTGGCTCGTCAGAATTCAGGATACCTGTGTTTTCATCACGAATAAAAACAGCATCTTCAAAATACGATTGATATTCAAAAACCTCCGTTCCTTCACTCGTCAATTCACGGTATAACAGGTTATCAGCAGAATTATTGGATTTATTACCGTCTTTATGAACCAGCCCGGTACTCAGCTCTCCAATATGAATTTCTCTGATCTGGCCATATCTCTGTCCGTAAGTTCGCCAGATTATTTCACCAACCAGCTTTGAACTATTCGTGCCTTTAACGTCTTCTCCATCAGGTAGTATGGATAAATTACCATGAGCATCTGATATAGTTCTGATCTTGGTATCATCGAGATTTCTTAGGAGTCCATTTTTATATACCTTGATCTGATGTTCTTTGAAACTGATTGTTCGGCCTCCAGTACCTTCGGTAAGGAAAACCGATTTTTTACTGGCTATACTTCGGTTTTCCAACCACAATAATGTATCAACTATGTACTCATCCAGCTCTTCTTGCGAACTGATCTCATAAATTTTAGTATTATAAGTATATTTTCTCATGTTGACTTGCGATTTTCAACTTGAAATTATCAAGTTGCAGAACTCCACTCAAAGGTACTGAAAGAAATAAAAACTGATACAAGTCCGGAACCCCTCACATATTCCGCCCTGTGCTGATATACCTCCTGACTTCCCAACTCACTTTTTTGGTATAATATTTGTTTTTGTCTTAACTTTGCTGTGAATATTGATTCAAAGTAATATTCACAGCATTTACCGGTTAATGCCATTTTAATCCTGTCATTTTTGGAATAGCTTTGTGACAATTTCTTTTAATATGCGAATCCTCAGCGTCATAACTCTGTTTTTTCCGTCATTACTGTTTGTACTGCTGCTCTCTTCCTGTGGCAGTTCGGAAGAAAAGTTTCACGGATCCAGAACAAGCCTTCAGACTGTTGTCCGCGGCAATCTGAAAGACGAACAAACCGGCATTCCTATTCCGGGAGTAAAACTTTCGGTCTTCTCTGCCAGCGGCAGCCTCGAAGAATGGCTGCGGAAAGATATCGGGGTAAGAATTTACAGTGAAACAAGTACTGATGAACACGGCAACTTCGAGTTCCGTTTCCATTCTGATGGCTACGATGTGTACTATCTTGGCTGCCCTGAACTGCCTGCTGGCTACCTTCAGTGGGCCGACAACCACGGCATTAAATACGATCTCGGACTAAATACGTCGAATTTCTATGACAGAACCGGCGAACGACTGCGAATAGAACACGCGCGCGAGTACGACCTGACGCTTCTGCCTGAGGAAACAGACAACAATCCAGATGCCAAGGATGTGATGATTACCGAAAATAAAAGCGGCGTATCAGGATTCTAGAAAGCCCTTTTCTTTTCACTGTTCAACCTGAACAGGTAAACCCACCCTGCAAGACTCAGCAGTGCCGTTGTCCAGAATACGTCTGGAATCCGTTCAAAATGGTTGGCGAAGTACCAGCCGGAGAGCAAAGCTCCCCCACCGATGGCAATTTCCAGTGAAATATACATCGTCGCAAGGGCTCTTCCCTTTCTTCCCGATTCTCCCAGGTCTACCGCCCAAGCGTTTATGGCCGGAGAAAAAATTCCGTTGGCAAGACCGAAAACAGCTGCGGCAACAAACAGCATAGCCTTTGTTTCAGCCATGGCAAAAGCTGCCATGGCAATCGAAATGGCAATAGCAGACGCGCGCAGTACCGGCACGCGTCCCATCTGATCCGAAATTCTGCCCGCTGAAAAACGCGTCAGTACACTGGCAAGGGTAAAAATACTGAAACAGGTTCCCCGGTTTTCCACTCCAAGCCTGTCGCTCATATCGGGCATCAGTGTGAGAATTACCCCATAACTGGCGTAACACAATATCATGGTAACCACAACCGGCAATACCAGCGGATCAAAAATGTCGGCACGACCTACTTTCAGATGTTGCCACTCAAATTTCCGCCGCTTGTGCAGCGTTTCGGGCAGATTCCAGAGTATTGCCATAGACACGACAGCAAGCAGGGCCGAGGTATAAAACATGGCATTGATACCCCACTCCGAGGTCAGCCATCCCCCCAAAAGAGGCGATATGCTGGCACCCACACTGAAAGTTATCCCGAGAAAGCCCATGGCCTCTCCCCTGTTCTCCTCGTTCACCACATCGGCAACGTAGGCCGACGTTCCGGTTGGCTTGAAGCCCGTAGAGAACCCGTGAAAAAAACGAAGTGCCAAAAATCCGGATACGAAAGCAAGCCATGGATACAACAAACTGCTCACAACACAGGCGATTGTTCCCACATACATAACCGGTATCCGGCCGATGGTATCGGTTAGTTTGCCACTAAAAGGCCTGGAAATACCCGCTGTGATTGTAAAAAGCGCAATGATCCACCCCTTGTAGCCTCCACCTCCCATATCCGTCAGGTAGGCGGGCAATTCCGGAATCATCATACTGAAACTTCCTGCAAACAGGGCGTGGGAGATGCAAAGCAGAATGAACGGCCTGGTATAGAGTGTTCCGGATTTTTTTGCAGGATTCATACGCAAAGGTACGTATCAGGAATACACCTCGTGGCAGTTTGCCTTGCAAAAAAAGATGTTACGTTTTTTGAAAATTACAACGTCGCTGTATATTTGCACCCGCTAAAAGCAAATGCCACTTTAGCTCAGCGGTAGAGCAGCTGATTCGTAATCAGCAGGTCGAGGGTTCAAATCCCTTGAGTGGCTCAAGGCCGGGTACTAAAAATGGCTTTTGACAGCCGCCCATATTATCCAATTCGGGATGTAGCGCAGCCCGGTAGCGCGCGTCGTTCGGGACGACGAGGTCGCTGGTTCGAATCCAGTCATCCCGACAAGAACGCAACTGCTTGATGAACATGCAGTTGCGTTCGTCATTTAATGCCAGTTAAAGCAGCATCAAATGACACTGATCACCGAACTGAAGTTTCTTGTGCCGTTCCTGAACTTTGCGCCCGTACGGCTGATACCCGACCTGATCCAGGGCCACAATTCTGGATGACTGGTTCTACACCGCATCCGGTAATTTGCACCAAAACCAGTCAATACTGTAATCAGTCCAACACTCATAAAGCTAAAGGATATTCCTGCATAATCGGCCAGCACGCCGCATAATAATGCCCCTGCAGCATAACCCATATCACGCCAAAATCTGAAAACACCCAGACTGTGCGCCCGATCGTGTGGATGGGTGTTATCGGCAATAGAAGCCAGAAAAGTAGGGTAAACTAGCGCGGTACCGAAACCAAGCATCGAAAGCCCGACCGCGAAACTGCTGAAAATATCCGAATATGACAGTCCAAACAGGGCCACTCCCTGTAATATCATCCCCCACATCAGAAGGTCTTTTTTGCACACATAATCCGAAAGACGTCCGGTAAAAATCTGGCTGACTCCCCATACTGCCGGATAGACAGCTGCCAGCAGGCCCGTTTCTGAAAGGGAAAAACTGCGCTGCGCGAGCATCAGCGGCAGTAGCCCCCACACCAGTCCGTCATTCAGGTTGTTCACCAGTCCGGTGAGTGATACTGATCCTAGATTTTTGTGTCCCCAGGTTGTATCCCAAAATATGCGCTTTAGCCGGGGTATATCACTGACCGCTGCCTCGGTTGCTACATGTGCGTGTGTATCTTTTACCAGAAATACGGTAGCCAGCAGACCGGCAACCGATAATCCGATACCAAGATAGAAAGGATAAGGCCTGAGTCCGTAACTTCCGGCAATCCAGCCACTGGCCAGTGCCGCCAAAGCAACTGCCAGGTAACCCGCAAACTCATTCAGACCCATTGCAAGTCCCCGGTCACGCTCTCCCACCAGATCAATTTTCATGATAACTGTCGCCGACCACGCAAAACCCTGGTGCACCCCCAGCAGGAGATTTGCGGCAATAATCCAGTTCCAGTCTGGAGCATAGATGAGCAGGAAAGGCACAGGCAAGCCGAGTATCCAACCCAGCAGGAGTAATTTCTTTCGGCCCCACCTGGCTGCTATTCTTCCTGTCATCAGATTGGCAAATGCCTTTGTCACTCCAAAGGCCACGATAAACGATAATGCAGCCGATTTGGCAGTAAGCCCGAACTCCGATACGGCAATCTGGGGAAGTATACTTCGCTCCATACCGACCATGCCTCCTACAAAGGCATTTACAATGACCAATAAGAAAAACTGGGAGAAATTGGCTTTGAGACCAGTCTCAGGTTTGATACCCGGCTCAACTGGCTTTTGGAAGAACACGAAGCAGGTGTTTAAAAATATCAAAGCACCCTGTTAACAAACTGTCCGGCGAGCTCCAGCAGGCGGGCCAAAGTAAACAGCCCCGGTATTCTGGCTGAATCATCCTGTTCTTCACTCTTTTCACCATCAGATAACTTCAGTTCCTTGCCGGCACTGGTGATAGACGGTTCGGAGAGAAGCCCGTCCTGACTGTTAACAAAGAAGAAGGCCGACAGACTCACCAACAAGAGAGCCGAGAGCAAAAACTTGACGTTATGTGTCTTCTTCATCGGTTTTAATTTATTTCATGACAAAGTTACTGGTAAGTCGCACGGAAGTAGTGAAAAGTTACACCGTTAACAAAAAAATAAAACCCGACCGGAAAAAATCCGGTCGGGTTTATATCGTCAAACAAAAATCAATCAGTATAAGTTACTGTTTGTTGATGCCGCCGCCGCTGGCAGGAACGCTTTCCTGAGTCGGAGGATTCAGTACCTCGCCTTTGATAGTCAGGGTGTGTGAATCAGGTGTTTCGTTCGTTGTGAGAGTTACCGTCTTGGTGAAGGCACCTACGCGGTTAGTATCGTAACTCACGTCGATTGTTTTGGTTTCGCCCGGCATAATCGGCTCCTGTGGGTAGGTAGGAACAGTGCAGCCGCATGAACCTTTGGCAGATTTGATGATCAGGGGCTCGCTGCCAGTGTTGGTAAATTCGAATTTGCGCACTTTGTCGCTACCCTTTTCGATTTTGCCGTAGTCAACAGTAGTAACTTTGAATGTCATTGTAGGGCCAGACTGTGCGTTAGCTACGAATGCACCAAAAAGAAGGAAAGCGAAAACAGAAAGCAGTTGTTTCATCGGAAGAGACTGTTTTTATGAAATGTTTTAAACTCAATGTCCTTGTGACGCCACAAATGTACTTGCGGTAACCGACGCAATGCAAGAATTTTCCTGTTAACAATGTCCAAAAGAAATACAACAAGCTCCAAAAAAGCACACAAAACATTGATTATCAAAGGTCAATTATTTTTTTTCCTGGCTTTCCCCATGATATCTTTTTCTTTTCTTGTATCCAGTACCGGCGACGGGAAGGGCGGTGTTTCCTGAAAATCATCCTTAAATACATGCTCAACAAAACTCCATCCCGATTTTTCCGGCTTCAGTCCGTCGTAGCTGCCATCGGGTACCCGCGTTATTCCCCTGCCAAACGGACTGGGGTATTCAATCAGGTGATCAAACAATATCAGCTGGTACTGTTCATCCCAGTTAACCCGTACGGATGCCTCAGCCGAATACTCAAAAATCATCCGCCTGTCTTCCGGATGCTCCTTCCCGAAAACGGGCGCTCCGAACGCAGGTGCCCCGGTCTTTGAATCAAATGACAACACTTCTATCACTTTTCTCCGCTGATAAAACTCAAAGGCATCAAATCCAAGCAACAGATATTTCTTGCCCTCCCGGGTATCAAATTCTCTGATACCGTAGTACACGGCACCATACCAGCGATCCGGTGAAAGTACTTCACGCACGGGTGCAGGGTTGTCTATCTCGAAACTCTTGTCGCGCAGGGCAAACAGCTTCAGTTCCCGCTGATTCATCTGTATGGCTCCATAATGGCGGTACGTGGAGTCATTGACGAACAGCTGCCAGGTAAATATTCTGAAACTGCTGTCGGGCGGAGCGAGGATTGACAAACTCCTGAGGCGTTCAAACGGATATCTGAAGGAATTTTCAACCTTGAGTGCTCTTACAAGGGTGGTAATCAGTTGCCGGCAGGCAGCAAACCGCTCCTGCTCAATCGAGTCGTTGACAACCACAAATCCAAGAATGGCAAGTGTATCCTCAATTTCATGAATTTTTGTGCTGTTTTCGGGAGTTAGAACACCTGCGGGTCTCGTTTTCTGTGCACTGGCTCCCAAGGCCAGGCAGATCAATACAGCAATAATTCCGATTTGCTTTTTCATGTTCTTTCTGTAGTGTTTTATCCACTATTCACCACAAAAACGAAAGACGCTCTCAAAAATTGCCTCTCATACCGCTTGCGCCCGAAGCAAATCGAGTAACTTCGCACCATGAAAAGAGCAGAACTTGTCAGTCATATTAACGAAAGAAGATCTTTCCTGTGCGTGGGTCTCGATCCCGAACTGTCGAAACTTCCACCTCATCTGCTTGACTCCGAAGATCCAGTTTTTGAATTTAACCGGCAGATTATTGACGCCACCCGCGATTACTGTGTGGCATATAAACCCAATCTCGCATTTTTCGAGGCACTGGGACCCGCCGGATGGATTTCCTTTGAACGCACAGTTAAACACATCGGCAAAAGTCATTTCATCATCGCCGACGCCAAGCGCGGAGATATAGGAAATACCAGCCGCATGTATGCCGATGCCTTTTTCAACCGGTACGGATGTGACGCTGTTACTATAGCCCCTTACATGGGGGAAGACAGTCTGTCCCCTTTTCTGGAAACGCCCGAAAAATGGGCGGTTGTGCTGGCACTCACCTCCAACAAAGGCAGCAATGATTTCCAGCGACTGCACCTCACGGCAGGCGAACCACTCTGGGAAACTGTTCTGAGCGAAACAGCCCGCTGGGGTTCTCCCGAAAATATGATGTACGTTGTTGGCGCCACGCACCCGGACGCGTTCGCGCGTGTACGAGAACTCGTGCCAGACCACTTTCTGCTGGTCCCCGGTGTGGGAGCGCAGGGGGGCGATCTGGCTGCTACCTGTCGCTACGGTCTCAACCGGGATATCGGCCTGCTGATTAACTCTTCCAGGGGTATCATATATGCCGACAACAGTGTTCACTTCGCCGAAAAAGCGGCAGAGGAAGCCCGCAAACTTCAGCTTGAAATGGCCTCTTTCCTCGGTTAATAACCTTTATGGCTTCCAGCGACGATGAAATATGGATGAAACGATGCCTCGAACTCGCACAGCGGGGTGCGGGAACGGTATCTCCGAATCCAATGGTGGGTGCAGTGCTCGTTCACAACAACCGGGTAATCGCAGAAGGCTGGCATGAGCGATGGGGCGGTCCGCATGCCGAGGTAAACTGCTTCCACGCTGTAGCTACCTCCGATGAAAGGCTCGTCAGAGAATCTACTCTTTACTGTAACCTTGAGCCTTGTTCTCACCACGGGAAAACACCTCCCTGTGCTGATCTGGTGGTGAAAAAAGGGGTAAAAAGGGTTGTTATAGCCAATACTGATCCAAATCCGCTCGTATCGGGCCGCGGAGTTGAACAAATCAGACATGCCGGTATTCAGGTTGAAACGGGCGTAATGGAAAATGACGGCCTGTTCCTGAACAGATATTTTTTTACCAGAATAATCCAAAAACGACCCTATGTAATCCTCAAATGGGCCCAGTCTGCCGATGGTTTCATGGGAATAAAGGGTGAAAAAACGGCCATATCCGGCCCGGCAGCACTCAGGCTGGCCCACCGGTGGCGCAGCGAATCGGATGCCATTCTGGTTGGTGCAGCTACTGCCACTACCGACAATCCTTCGCTCGACTCCCGGTTATGGTTTGGCAAAAACCCGATCCGCGTCTTGCTCGATGGCGCAGGAAGTGTTCCCTCGCATATCAATCTGTTGTCAGACAACCGGGAAACACTCATTTTCGGTCCTCACAGACCGGGACTACCCGCCTGCAAACGCTTCGCGGGCACACACACGCACACGCCCGTGAGGGATGTGACCGAAGTACTGTTCAGCGAAAATATCGGTATTCTCTATGTGGAAGGTGGTACAGGGGTGCTTGAACAGTTTATCAGTGACGGACTGTGGGATGAAATCCGTATCATCGGGAGCCGACGCATTCTGGGCAGCGGTGTCAGGGCACCTGCAGTACCGGAGGGCACAACTGGTTATACTGCATTTGAAGCAGGTGAAGATCTGGTGAAAATTTACTTCAGACAATCAACATACAATCCGGACAATTTAAACATTCCTGTCGCATGATATCTCTGTTGCTGTGGTTAATGCCCCTCTTTTGGGGCAACAATTCAGTTGCTACCCCCCCTGTGGTGGAGTGGCTCGATCCAAAAGAGTACGATTTTGGTGAAATAGGCCATAACCGGCCAGTATCTGTCGTATTTTCATTTCGAAATATTTCCGACTCTCCACTGATTCTGCAAACAGTGAGAACCACCTGTGGCTGTACAGCTGCCAGCTGGACCGAGGCACCTGTACCTGCCGGAGGGAAGGGTGAAGTAAGAATCGAGTACGACGCCTACCAGCAGGGCGGTTTCGACAAGAAAATCAAGGTATTCTTCGACAAGCAGCGAAAGCCGGAAACACTCCGGATTTTCGGGACGGTTATTTCTGACTGAGCAATACCTGTTCAATAATGCGAGGGTAATATTTGTGTTCCAGTTCCAGTACTTTTATGGCAATATCTTCCGGGGTATCCTCCGGACTCAACTGACACGATGTCTGGAAAATGATATCTCCCTCATCGTAGTGTTCATTCACATAATGTATGGTCGGACCACTCTCCTGCTCTCCGGCAGCTTTAACCGCCTCGTGTACATGGTGACCATACATACCATGACCGCCGTATTTCGGCAGCAAAGCAGGATGAATATTGACGATTTTGTCAGGATAGGCTTTCACCAGATAGCCTGGAACAAGCCATAAAAAACCGGCGAGAGCGATGAACTCTGTCCCGTACCTTCCGAGAACATTCAGCAAATCCTCCGATTCGTAAAAATACTTTCTGTCAATGAACACCACAGGAACGCCAAACTCGTGAGCAATACCGATTACTCCTGCATTCATTTTATTACACACCACGACCACAACCCTGCCAACCTCGGAAGACTGGAAATGTTCCATGATTTTACGTGCATTGGAGCCGCTGCCTGATGCAAAAATGGCAATGTTCACTATTTTTTTCATAGTCTCAGAAAATCAGATCAGTAATAGCAAGAGTTCCGAATATCATACTGGCGATTCCGTTGGTCGTAAAAAACGCCAGATTAACCCGGCTCAGGTCGTTGGGTTTAACCAGAAAATGCTGCCATGCCAGCAGTGCAAGAAAAATTGCGGTGCCCGTCCAGAGCAGCCAGCCGGTTTGCGGCGCCTCGCTGAAAACCAGCCGGGCGGCCAGCACCATCAGAAAAGCAGTGCCAAGATGCATCCATTCCGATATCCTGAGGGCTTTTGCCCGGCCGAAATATGCCGGCATCGAATACAGACCGTGCTCCCTGTCGAAGGATTCATCCTGAAGGGCATAGATCACATCAAAGCCTGCCGTCCAGAACAGTACTGCTAATCCGTAAACAACGGGAATCCACTGAAAACTGCCTGTTACTGCAATATAGGCACCTACAGGCGCGAGCGCGAGTCCGAGACCCAGCACTGCGTGGCAAAGCCAGGTAAAGCGTTTGGTGTAGCTGTAGCCCAGTACCACCATCAGCGCAACCGGTGAAAGCCAGAAACACAGCGTATTGATGAAAGCTGTGGCAGTAATGAATCCCGCACAGTTCAGAATAACAAACAACAATGCCCGCTGTGGTGAAATAACGCCGGAGGGGATCTCGCGTGAAGCTGTACGCTCGTTGGCCGCATCAATATCGCGGTCAAGGTACCGGTTAAACGCCATGGCTGCACTGCGGGCCATCACCATACATATCAGTACCAGAAACAACTTTAACCAGATGTCGCCGGCAGGACGAGTGGTAGCGGCAATTGTGAAGCCAACCAGTGCGAACGGAAGTGCAAAAACAGTATGGCTGAATTTTATCAGAGAAAGGTAGTTTTTCATCGCGGCAAAAGTACGGCCGGACAGCCAATTTCAAACCGTAACGGTATAGTGTTAATTAGTTGTAACCCCAGAAATATTCATCAACATTCTTGGTGAATGTGCGTTTTGTGAGGGAACTTTGCAGCCTTATGTCAGAAAATCCAGTTCCTCGTCCAAAATTTTCCATTAGCAGCCTGAAAGAGGCGCTTCGTATCTTCCGGTTCATTCTTCCTTACCGCTGGCAATTTATCATAGGGCTTGTCCTTCTGTTTATTTCCAGCGGAGTATTCATGATTTTCCCTTTCGGTATAGGACTGATGCTCGACGTTGCACAGGGGAAAGTTCGTCCGGATTT
>JAJTFM010000042.1 GCA_021298575.1 Saprospiraceae bacterium
ACTCCTCTGCCTGGCGCATGGATCCCGACAAGAAACTGGTGGTGCCTGAAGTGAATGCCGGCGTGCTCACCAAAAAAGACAAAATTATTGCCAATCCAAACTGCTCCACTATCCAGATGGTGGTGGCTCTGAAGCCCCTGCACGACAAATACCGCATCAAACGCGTAGTGGTAAGTACTTATCAGAGTGTTACGGGCACCGGCGTCAAGGCTGTCAGTCAGCTGATGAACGAGCGGAAAGGGAAATCGGGCGAGCGCGCGTACCCGTACCAGATTGATCTGAATCTGTTGCCCCATATTGACGTGTTCACCGACAACGGCTACACGAAAGAAGAGATGAAGATGGTCAACGAGACCAAAAAAATAATGGGCGACGACACAATCCGGGTGACAGCCACCACGGTGCGCGTACCCGTAATCGGCGGACACTCCGAGTCGGTGAACGTGGAATTTGAACACGATTTCGACCTGAACGAGGTACGCAACCTGCTCGCTGCTGCCCCCGGTGTAGTGCTTAAGGATGATCCGTCGGCCCTGCTTTACCCAATGCCGCTCATGGCGCATGACAAAGATGACGTGTTTGTGGGTCGTCTGCGCCGCGACGAAAGCCAGCCAAATACCCTCAATATGTGGGTAGTAAGCGATAATTTGCGCAAGGGGGCGGCCACAAATGCCGTCCAGATCGCAGAATATCTTATTTCACAAGGCATTTTGAAACTAAAATTGAAAAAGACCACTTCTCCTGCGTAATTTTGCAGGGTCAAATAATCAGGATACCGGTTTTGATAGACAAACAAGCCAAAACTGGTTCTTTTTGTGTTTTTGGAACAACGATTTAACAAGTAACAGTTTGAAATGAAGAACAGGATTGTCATCTGGGGAACCAACGGTACAGACGAAAAAGTACTGATTGCACTGGAACTTCAGACAGAAGCAAGCAAAGTGATGCTCTACACCTTCCCCGAGGCACTGGCCACGGCGGAGTTTTCAGGAAAATTGATGAAAGACTGGCGCGAAGGCCGCGATGTGGAATTTCCGGAAGGATACACCACTATCGAGCGCGAACTCAGCGTAACAGAAGGTCTGCTCCCCGATGACCTGAAGGTGGACCGTACCGACGTAATCCAGCGTGCACAAACAGAGTGGCACTTCGTTGTGCTCTCCACCAAGTTGCACCAGGTTTATCAGCACGAGCTGGCCGAATTCAAGGAAAAAATTCAGCAGCTTTCCACCTACGACAACAAAGTATTCGACGGCCTGAAGGCATTCTGGGACAAGGTGCAGTCGCAGTCGCGCGACCGCAATCTGTTCCGCGAGCACGCCGACAGCCTCCGCGACAATATCAATGTCCTGTTTGAAGACCTGAAAAAACTGCGCTCAAAAGTGCAGGAAGAGTTCATGTCGGCCTCTTCTTCTGTAGCCGATGACTTCAACAAGGCACTTGATGATATAGATGAACGCATCACTGCCGGCGGACAGCGTCTGGGCAATGTGTTTGATGAACTCAAGCAGCTGCAGCAGCGGTACCGCACTGCGCGCCTCAGTAACGAACATCGCAACCAGATATGGGATCGCATTGACGGCGCCTTCAAAAAGGCCAAGGAACGCAAGTTCGGTGCAGGTGCAGCCGACGAGGGCAATGCCGTGGAACGCCGCCTGGCCGGTCTGGTTGATGCCCTTAAACGCATGGAAGAGAGTGTTCGCCGAGATGCCGAGGAACTCGAGTTCCAGCACAAGAAAGTGAGCAAAACGGAAGGACAGCTCGAAGCCCAGATTCGCATGGCAAAGATCAAAATGATCGAAGAACGCCTCGAATCAAAGCGCGCCAAGGTGGAAGAAATCAAGCGCACTATGGCTGAACTCGAACGCCGCTCCAGTGCCGCAAAAAATAAAGAGGCAAAAAGAGCTGAAAAGGATAACGAGCGCCAGAAGGTGGCTGCCGCAAGAGACGCCGTCAAGGCTGAAATTGACGCAGAAATCAAGTCCCGCAAGGATGATTCCCTCTTCGATGCTGCCTCAACTGTCATCGGCGATGTTCTCATGGACGCTCTCGATACCGCCAGGGCTGTAGCCAGCGTCACCGCCGACAAAGTGGAAGATGCCGTTGAAGCTGCTCAGGACAAGGGCGCAGATATTATCGAAGAAGCCGCCGAAAAAGGCGAATCCTTCCTCGACAAGGCGAGAGAATTGGCCGGTATCGTAGCTGAAGAGGCCGAAAAAGCCTTCGAAACTGCCGTTGAAAACGTCGAAGAAGCCATTTCCGCCGCCACCGGTACGGATGACGCAGACCAGAAGGATGCCAAAACAAAAAATGACACCGTCATTGTGGAAGATACTGTTCACAAGCCGGCTCCTGTGAAAGGCGACGACAGCGGACAGTAACCGACACAAAATTCCCTGTTTTGCCATCGGCAGAAAATCCTGGACATGCTCCGGGTATGAACCGCCCGGAGCGCTCCCGCCTTTCGGGCGGTTCATTTTTCAGGCAGCAATAAATCCTGAACAAGCTCTAACCATTAACCATGTAAAAATGACACTGGAAGAAAAAATTGCAAAAGATCTCGTCGCAGCCATGAAGGCCAAAGACGATGTAGCCCTGCGCAGCATACGCGCCATCAAAAGCGCCATCCTGTTGTTGAAAACCGACGGATCCGGACAGGCCATTGATGAAGCCAAAGAAGTACAACTCCTGCAGAAACTGGTCAAAACCCGTCAGGAATCGTACGATATTTATACAAAAAACGGACGGGAGGATCTGGCAGTGCGCGAAAAAGAAGAAATAGACGTTATCAAGAAATACCTGCCTGCCATGCTGGAGGGTGCCGAACTGGAGGAAGTTCTCCGCAAAATTGTGGAAGAGACAGGCGCTACCTCTGCAAAGGACATGGGCAAGGTGATGGGTGCCGCCAACAAACAGCTGGCCGGAAAAGCCGACGGGCGTGCTATATCAGAGATTGTCAAGAAACTGCTCGGTTAAATGATTCTTCGCGCAGAGCAAATCATCAAAACATACGGCAAGCGAACGGTCGTCAAGGGTGTCTCGTTTGATGTGCGTCAGGGCGAAATCGTGGGTCTGCTGGGACCCAACGGCGCTGGTAAAACGACTTCGTTTTACATGACAGTCGGGTTTATCAAGCCGACTTCAGGACATGTTTTCCTGAATGACGACGATATCACTGACCTCCCAATGTACAAGCGTGCCCAGCGTGGTATAGGCTACCTGCCCCAGGAGCCCAGCGTTTTCCGCAAACTGACCGTGGAAGACAACATCAGGGCCGTGCTTGAAATGACCGCTCTCAGCCGGGTTCAGCAGGAGGAAAAACTGGAGTCGCTGCTGGAAGAGTTCAACCTCAACCGCGTGCGGAAGGGGCTGGGCGACACACTCTCGGGCGGTGAGCGCAGGCGCACGGAAATCGCGCGCGCACTCGCTACCAACCCCAGCTTTATTCTGCTCGACGAGCCGTTTGCCGGTATTGACCCCATTGCCGTGGAGGACATCCAGTACATCGTAGCCAAACTGAAAACCAAGAATATCGGTATTCTGATTACCGACCACAACGTACAGGAAACGCTGAGCATTACCGACCGCGCCTACCTGATGTTTGAAGGCTCCATCCTGCGCGCAGGAACCGCCGAAGAACTCGCCTCCGATGAGATGGTGCGCAAGGTGTATCTCGGTAAAAATTTTGAACTCCGCCGCAAGGTGATCGAACTCTGAAACCACTCGTATGTCAAACCGTTTTATTGCTTTGTTTGGCCTCTTGATGGCCTCCCTCTCCCTGTTAAATGCACAAAACACACCTGCACGACCCAAACTGGTGATAGGTATCGTGGTGGATCAGATGCGATACGATTACCTGTACAGATATGAGGCCGAGTATGGAAGCGGGGGATTCAAGCGACTGCTTCGCGACGGGTTTTCATGCGAAAATACGCACTTCAATTATGTGCCGACTTATACCGGGCCGGGCCACGCTGCTGTTTACACCGGTACAACCCCCTCTGTAAACGGAATTGTGGGCAACGACTGGTTCGATCGTGAACTAAACAAGAACAGATATGTAACTGCCGACCCGGCGTATCAGTCGGTAGGCGCTCCAAACGGCCGTACGGGGCAACATTCGCCCGCGGTACTTCTTTCAACCACCATCACAGACGAGCTCCGGCTGAGCAACAACTACCGATCCAAAGTTGTGGGTGTATGCCTGAAAGACCGGGGCAGCATCCTGCCTGCGGGGCATATTCCGAACGCAGCCTACTGGTTCGACGATGCCACCGGCAACTTTATCACCTCCAGCTATTATCCCGACTCGCTCGGTCTTCCGAAGTGGGTGCAGGAATTTAACGGCCGCAAACTGGCGGAGAAATACGTCTCCGGAAAATGGGACAAACTGCCCGGAGTGGACTACAACCAGAGTTTTGCCGACTGGAAGCAACACGAGGATGCAGGTTATTTCAAATATTTCACCGGCGATATGCCTTATGATCTGGCTGCCATACGTCAGAAAACCGGCAACATGGGCGTTATACGCTTCACGCCGTATGGCAATACCATCACCCTCGATTTTGCGCTGGAGGCCATTGACAAAATGGAACTGGGGGCCGACAGCTGGACCGATTTTCTTTGTCTGAGTTTCTCCAGCACCGATTATGTGGGTCACCAGTTCGGTGTTCACGCAGAAGAAACACAGGATACTTACCTGAAACTGGACAAAGATCTGGAGCGTCTGCTGAACTACCTGGACCAGAAATTTGGGAAAGATCAGGTGCTGGTGTTTCTCACGGCTGATCACGGGGGCTGCGAAACACCCGAGCACTTCATGGAACTGCGCATACCGACCGGCATATTCCCCGAAAGCAAACTGGAGGAAAAGCTGGAGCAGGCACTGTCTGTATCCCTGGGCGGGGCCGGCGATTATATTCAGGCTGTGTCCAATCAGCAGATATGGCTCAACTGGCAAACCATCGCCGACTACCAGACAGATCCGTACAATGTAGAGGCCGCCATCAAGACTGCGATGCGCGATATGCCCGGTGTATATGACGTACTCTCCCGCGACGATCTCGATCAGATCGCTTCCGATTATCCTTTCGCCTCAAAGCTCAGAAACGGCATACACCCGCGTCGTTCGGGTGATATTATTTTTCAGCTAGAACCGGCATGGCATGCCGATGATGCCTATTTCGGCGACGGAGGTTGCACGCACGGATCGTCGTATCCTTATGATACCCATGTGCCTCTCCTGTGGTACGGGTGGAAGGTGCCGGGAGGTACTCTGCACAAGCACGTGGACATCACCGATATTGCACCGACGCTGGCCTCCATGCTTCGAATCATGGAGCCCAATGGCACTACGGGCAAAGTGATCACAGAACTGTTTGGAAACTGAGAATCCTGAACACACTCTAGGCCTCCTTCTCCACTTCGGACTGGTTTTTAGACCAGTTCTGGTATTCAGCAGGAGTGAAGCCGGTGGCCGATTTGAAGTTTCGGTGAAAAGAAATGCGGCTTCCGAACCCTGTTTTTTCAGTGATTTCGTTTATGGTTATGTTGTGATCGGCGGCGAGCAGCCTTCGGGCTTCATTGATTCTGAAATTGTTGATCAGGCTGGAGAAGCTGGTTTTGCCAGCCTCACTGATTGCCCGGGAGATATAGCGCTGACTTCTGTTCATATTTTCTGACAAATCCTGCAGTGAAAAAGTCGGACTCAGGTAGAGTTTGTCCTTTTCGATGCGCAACAGAATGGCATTGTACAGGTTATTGATCGGAATTTTCTCGTCGTCTTCGGTTTCAGCAGGGAGTTCTTCATACTCGGTTCCGGAGCCGGGTATATTGTGGATGGCTACAGATGCACTGTTAGCCATTTCGACATTCATGCGGTACATGGTTTTCATGACCTGTCTGATCCGGAAGTATTGCCTTGTAATGACAGCGATAGCGAGTACAGCGCCAAGCAGAGCGAGTAACGACAGGATGAGTTGCCTGTTTTTCTGTTCGATACCGTCGAGGAGCTGATCCCGCTGGTCGGAGAGTTTTTTCACTTCATAGATAGTCTGGAATTCGCTGTTGATAATACTGGCATTTTCCTGTTTTGATTTGTCGCTCAGCTCTTTCAATTCTTTGAGTACAGCTTTGAATCCGGGGTAGTTTCCCGTTTTCACCTGCATCATAAGTTCTACTTCCTTGATTTTTTCGAGCAGATCGGAGCGGCCAGTTTCGATGGCGAGTTTTCGGGCGGTTTCGAGGTGTTCGCTGGCGCTGGCCGGATTGTTACCGGCTTCAATTTCGTATTGTGCGAGCAGTCTGTATGAAGAGGAGAGCATCTCGTTGAACCCCTGTTTTTTACAGAGCTCTATATTTTCCAGGAGATACTCCTTTGCCAGGGCGTAATTATTCCTTTGAATTGCAAGTTCACTCAGGTTGGACAGGGATGTGGCTATGTAATACTGACTGTTTATTTTTCTGAACAGTCCGAGCGCTTGTTGTTGATATCGCTCGGACTGTTCCAAATTTTCCGGATAATAAGTACTGGCAATGTTAATTAGATTAACACCCATGTTGGCTGTATCTTTTTTATTCTGAGAGTATTTATACGTGTTGTTTAAAATTGCTATTGCTTTCTCATTATTCGACATACGGTGATTCAGGATGCCCAGATTAATCCAGATACCATTAATCGTGGTGGAGTCATTCATGGATTCGGCCAGGCTCAGCACTTTCTGATAGGCTGCGGAGGCTTCGTCGAATCTGTACTGTTTCTCATAAATAATGGCCTGGTTAGTCAGGCAACTGGAAACCAGATCTGGAATTATATTGTTTTTGTTAGCTTGGGCCGATTTCTCGTAGCTGTTCAGAGCCATGTTGAGTTTGCCCTGATACAGCTGGCATTGACCGAGTAGGAAGTAGATCTTTGTAAACAGCGAATCGTTATTCGGGTATTTTTCAGTGATCTCCCCCAGCAGGATACGGCAGACAGAGTCTGCTTCTACGGCCTGATTTGGCAGCAGTTTTGCCGTTTCCCTGATTTTTTGGTGGTAGTTGGTCTGGGCCGATGCATGAAACGCCGGGCAGACGAGAATGCATAGAAAAAAAATGCGAACAGAATCGAGCATGGACAGTGAAAGCAAAATCAGTGTTATTTTATCGAAGCAAAGAGATTATTGAATCTCCCCTTTTGGTTGGTTTTTTGACCAGTTCTGGTATTCAGCGGGTGTAAAGCCGGTAGCAGCCTTGAAATTGCGGTGAAAAGACATGCGGCTTCCGAAACCTGTTTTTTCAGTGATTTCGTTCATGGTTATGTTATGATCGGCTGCTAGCAGCCTGCGGGCTTCGTTGATTCTGAAATTGTTGATCAGGCTGGAGAAGCTGGTTTTGCCAGCCTCACTGATTGCCCGGGAGATATAGCGCTGACTTCTGTTCATGTTTTCTGACAAATCCTGCAGTGAAAAAGTCGGACTCAGGTAGAGTTTGTCCTTTTCGATGCGCAACAGAATAGTATTGTACAGGTTATTGATCGGAATTTTCTCGTCGTCTTCGGTTTCAGGGGAGTCTTCATACTCGATTCCGGAGCCGGGTATATTGTGGATGGCGATAGGAGCGCTGTTAGCCATTTCGACATTCATGCGGTACATGGTTTTCATGGCCTGTCTGATCCGGAGGTATTGTCTTGTAATGACAGCGATAGCTAGAGCGGCACCGAGCAGTCCGAGTAACGACAGGATGAGTTGCCTGTTTTTCTGTTCGATACCGTCGAGGAGTTGATCCCGCTGATCGGAGAGTTTTTTCACCTCATAGATAGTCTGGAATTCGCTGTTGATAATACGGGCATTTTCCTGTTTTGATTTGTCGCTCAGCTCTTTCAATTCTTTCAGTACGGCTTTGAATCCGGGATAATTTCCCATTTTCACCTGCATCATAAGTTCTACTTCCTTGATTTTTTCGAGCAGATCGGAGCGGCCAGTTTCTATGGCTAGTTTTCGGGCTGTTTCGAGGTATTCGCTGGCGCTGGCCGGATTGTTACCGGCTTCGATTTCGCATTGTGCCAGCAGCCTGTATGAAATGGAGAGCATCTCGTTGAGCCCCTGCTTTTTGCACAGGTTTATATTTTCAAGAATATATTCTGTTGCTTTTGAATAGTTGTTTTTAAAGATTTCAAGTTCTCCGAGATTGGATAGAACAATGGCAGTATTGTACTGGTAGTTTATTTTTTTTGAGAGCCTGAGCGACTGCTCGTAGTGTCTTTCTGCCTCTTTAATATTATCCGGATAGTAAATATTGGCCATATTTAAAAGAATAATAGCCATTCCGTTTGTGTCGCCACGATTTTGGCAGTATTGATATGTATGATTGAAGATATCTATCGCCTTGTCATTTGCCGACATGCGCTGATTCAGGATGCCCAGATTAATCCAGATTTCATTAATCGTGGTGGAGTCATTTTGGGATTCGGCCAGGTGCATTGCTTTCTGATAGGTTTCAGAGGCTTCGCTGAACCTGTATTGTTTTTCGTAAATGATGGCCGTGTTGATCAGGCAACTGGAAATCAGGCCTGGAATTATATTGTTTTTGTTTGCCTGCAGCGATTTGTTGTAGCTGTTCAGGGCAAGGTTGAGTTTGCCCTGATACAACTGGCTTTGGCCGAGCAGGAAGAAGATCTTTGTAAACAGCGAATCGTTTTTCGGGTATTTTTCAGTGATTTCCCCCAGCAGGATACGACAGATTGAGTCTGCTTCTACGGCCTGATTTGGTATCAGTTTGGCCGTCTCCCTGATTTTTTGGTGGTATTCGGTTTGAGCCGAGGCATGAAACGCCGTACATGTAATAAAGAAGATGAAAAAGAATCTGGATGGATGAATCATGAAGCGTGTGTAGGCTGGTAAATTGTCTGTTATCGGGCAGTTCGTCTTGCTTTCTGCATTACCGGATGAATGCCGGTATTTGAATGATGCGCAAGGGAAGAACATACGGGAACCCGATCAGTAGCTTGCACTTAAATCAGACAAAAATGGACAAAGCAAAGGTAGAGAATACTGAAACGGAAATCAAATTCAGAGCAGATGTTATACAACCAGAATATACAAACTAAGCTATTGTTTTTGATACACTGTTGGGTGAGATTTGATATATGGGCCTGTGATATTCCCTGAAAAGCTATGAGCCTCATCTGTTCAGGATGAGACTCATACAATTCGGTGCAGTCGCCAGCCAACTTGCGGGCCGGAGGAAAGACAGAAGCGTAGTTGCTGATTAAAACCGTCTCATGGGGAAGTACCCCTCACAGGCGCCTCCGGGGAGTCCGGATGAAATGTATTTCTGGTTACGAGAATTATAATCAAGCTCCGAGAGAAGCTTTACTGGATACTTGCTGGCTCAAAAAAGCGTGAGCCTCGCCGAGCTGTAGCGAGACTCACGACAAGAGACAATACGGTGGCCGGTACACACCAGGTTAACCGGTGATGAGTATGAAGCGTACTCAGTGATTAAAAGGATTACAAAGTGGAGCTCGATTAAAAGTATTATGATGAGCGTGTTTAGCGAAGAGACAGATTACTGATTGTGGGGGATAGAACTGCCTTGCTTCTAATGTCACAAATGTCAGTATACATCGGGTATATTGGCAAAAAAGAGGTGTATCATATTCAGCAAAGTGTATCAAAATCTGCAAAAAGTGATTGATTTCATATTTCAGGTACATTTGGGGGTAAATTTTTTGCCCAATCCTGATATTCGGAAGGAGTAAAGCCGGTGGCGGCCTTGAAATTTCGGTGGAAGGCGGGTCTGCTGCCGAAACCGGTTTTTTCAATAATCTCGTTAACGGAAAATCCCTGGCCGGAGGTGAGGAGTCTGCGTGCTTCATTGACCCTGAAGCTGTTTATCAGACTGGAGAAGCTGGTTTTGCCTACTTCGCTGATTGCCTGAGATACATAGCGCTGTTTTCGGTTTATTTTCAGGCAGAGATCGCCCAGCGTGAGGTTCGGGTCGAGATACAGCTTTTCATTTTCAATACGGCTTACCAGAATATTGTAGAGGTTGGCGAGGGCTACATCAGTTGCGTCGCCGGTATCATCATTCAAACTTACAGATGAAACTGTATTGCGGGTGGCTGCGAGCGGTATGCTGTTGGCAATTTCAACATTCATCCGGTACATTGTTTTCGAAGCCTGCCGGAGCCGGTAGTACTGAACGGCAATAATACCCACAGCGATCATTGTTCCCAGCAGTGCCAGCAGAGAAAAGAGCAGTTGTCTGTTTCTTTTGGATACATCCTGACCCAGTTTCTGGTTCAGATCAGCGAAATTTTTCACTTCGTGGATAGCCTGAAACTCGCTGTTGATAATCCTGGCATTTTCCTGCGAGTAGTCATCATTGAACTTTATGTAATCTTCGAGAGATTGCAGGAACGTGTTGTAGTTACCCGTTCGTACACCCAGCTTGATTTCCACCTCTTTTACCAATCTGACCAGATCGGTTCTTTCTGTTTCTTCTGCGAGTCTGCGGGCATTTTTCAGGTATTCGGCGGCAAGATCCAGATTGCCATTTGCATCAATTTCATTATCGGCCATGATGCGGTACGCTATTCCGAGGTATTCCTGCATTTCACTGTTGGTGCTCAGCTCGACCACCTCTTTCAGCATCTCGTTTGATTTTCTGAAGTTGCCTCGATCCGATTCGAGCGTCGCCTGGTTGATTCTTGTGGTTACAATACCGTAATTATTGTTAACCCGTTTGCTCAGTGCCAGTGCTTCGTTCAGTAATTGTTCGGCTTTGGCAACACTGGACGGGTAGTGTGCATTGGCGAGGTTGATCAGGACATCGGTCATTGCAAACGTGTCGCGCTGCCTGACCTTGTAAGCATACGACTTGTTGAAAATATCAATAGCCTCATCGTTATTGTTCATTTGATGACTGAGCAGGCCGATGTTAATCCAGGTACTCACGATTTCGGAAGAATCGCCCCGCTGTTCGGCGATACCCAGTGATTTGTGATACGCCTCGGCAGCCTCCCTGTACCGGAACTGGCGACCATAGATAGTGGCCATATTGTTCCAGCAGGCATCGGCGAGTGCGGGCGAGCCGGCAGTATGGGGCGATTGAAGTACTTTCTGGTAATAATTCAGGGCAATATTGCGCTTGCCCATATACAGGTTTGCCTGTGCAAGCAGAAAATTGGTCTTTGCAATCACCGAGTCGTTTACCGAAGGATCCCGTTCGAACTCCCTGAGCAGAGCACGGGCCGTGGAATCAGCCTTCTCAGCACCTGCAGGCAGGTCTTTGGCCACATCCCGTATTATTTTTGTATAGTCAGTCTGGGCCATTGCTGACCGGGTCTGAAAGACCAGTAATACGACAACCAGAGAACGGAAGAGCACAGCGTGTATGTTCATCTTCAGCAGAAGCGAGATGTAACTGATTTTAAAAGACCAGTCAGATGATTAAATCGAAAAATTGATTGCCGGCACCAGATGCCTGATCACATCAGTCCGAAAATTTTGGCGTACTTCATCATTTCTCCCGGATTGCTGATTTTGAGTTTGCCGGTCATCATGGCCATCATGGGGTTCAGGTCTTTGGAGAGCAGTTTCTGCAGTGTATCGGCGGAGGCAGTGACCTTGCAGTTAGCTTCGCCGGTGAGGCCTTCAGTTACTTCGAGTTTTCCGTTGTCGAGGGAAACGGTGAACTGGCCTGCATCGGCGATATCGAAGTGAAAAACAGAGCTGAGTCCTTCCACTGTTTCCGGGCGTACCTTGGCAGGGAGAGAGTTCAGGAATTCTTTGATATCAATCATGGTTGGAAAGGTTGGGTTTGAATAAAGGTTTGGGCAGTTAAATCCATTTTCTGGCCTTGAAAATGGCCAGCATGGAGAGCATAAGAATGGCCATTACACCGAGTAAAATGAAATACCCATTCTGGGTGCGAAGTTCGGGCATATTTTCAAAATTCATACCATAAACACCGGCAATAAACGACAGTGGTATAAATATAGTACTGATGACAGTGAGCAGCCGCATGACATTATTGAGTTTATTGGCAGCTTCAGCCTGGTAGTAAGCCTCCATATTGAAAAGCATATCCCGTTCGCTGTCGAGGTTATCCATGACCTGTGCCACATGGTCCACCAGATCTCTGATATAGAGGCGGTTACTTTCATCAACAAAAGTGCCGTCGGATCGGTAGAACTTGCCCACGGCTTCCCGGAGGGGCAGTACCCTGTGTTTGAAGTCATTGACCAGGCGTTTCAGTCGGAATATGCGTGCTTTTTCGTGATTATGGGCGCCGGTTGTGTGCAGTGTTTCTTCGAGGGTAATCATCTCGTCTTCGAACTGGTCGAGCACCTCGTAGTATCCGTCCACGATGGTATCGAGTAAGGAGTAAGTGAGGAAGTCGGCCCCTTTTTTGCGAATTCTACCCACGTTTTCGGTTATGCGTTTTCTCAGGACGGCGAAAGTGTCATCGGGGATTTCCTGAAAAGACACGACAAATCCGTTTCCGGAGAAAATGGCAATTTGTTCCGACACCAGTTCCATGGTTTTGGTATTGAGGGATAGGTGAGGTACGATAAAGAAAAGACCGTTGTCGAATTCTTCGAGTTTGGCGCGTTGTCGGGTATTGAGCACATCTTCGAGTGCGAGCGGATGGATTTGAAAAGCGGCGCCGGCTTTGGCGATGGCATCAGTATCGCTCAGGTTACGGATATCGAGCCAGAGTACCGAACCGGGGCGGGGTTGCTGCCATTCAGGCAGTTCGGAAAATCCGGATTCATCATACAACAGGGTGTGCAGTTTAGCCGGTGCTTTGGAGCGACGGCCAGTATAAACGAGCGACTCGGGCGGGAGGCCGTGTTTTCTGATTCTTCTAATTTGTCGGGCTGACATGTGTATTGATGTTATTGTGTAACTTTGCGGGGACTAACCCGTTTGGCGGGCACTGTAACCGGACAAAAATTGTGTTTAGGCCAACCTGCCAGTCGGTAAAATTACAGCCCTGCAATGACAGGGAAAAGTTTTTTACACCTTTTTAATAAAGGTCGATTTGTGGCATAATTTTTGTCAAGTAATTGTTTTAATCCAGAAGTCATCAGACTGCCCACGTACTTCTCAGTGCGTTTCTCTCTCTTGTAATCCCCCCTTTCCCGTGTAGAGTTGTGTTTGCTTTCGCGTCTGTCTGTTTGCAGGGGCGGCAACTTAATTTAACCGCTAATCAATGAGCAACTATTACCCTTCACCCGGCCGGAGGGGAGGCGAACCTTGTGTCGTCAGCCCGAATGATATCTCTGGTATTTTGCGCCGTTTCACAGCGGTGCTTTCTCTGCCTTTTTCAAAAAAGAAAATGATGCCTTCCGGTGTTTTACTGGCGGGCTGTTCTGTTTTATATAGTCGCCTCCTCCCACAGCCCCCAAAGCTGATTTTTTCAACAAATATTAGTACAAACATGAACCAACGGGTACAAGTTACATTCCAGACTGAAGGCTGGCTTATTCCGGCCGGTACCAGCTCGCTGAATCAAAAAATCAAAAACGCCCGGGTAGTGGCAATTACTCCCGTTGTGCTTTTGATGCTGTTACATCAGGTTGCAGGTTTTGCGCAGGGTGTCTCATTTTCGGCAACGCCGGGCAGTGTGAGCTCTACCTCCTGTACCAGTCCGTCGGTTTCATTTTCAGGGACGGTGAATCCGTCACAAACCACAGTCACATCTGCCAATTTTAACAGTGGTTCCGTTCCGTCGGGGTGGTCGAGTACGGGTTTTCAATCTTCTGCCTGTTCCATTACTTCCCCGGATAACTCCAATTACTGGTGGGGTACCACTGTCGATGTCAGTGGCGATCGCTGGGTCTCAACAGGTGATGTGAATGTCTCGCTGGGCGGCAGCCTGAATTATTATATCAGATATGGTGCTGGCAGTGACCCCTGCGAAGAGCTGGATGCTAACACTGAACTGGTGGAACTCCAGTTTTCGACCAACGGAGGTTCTTCATGGGCGACTTTATACAATGGCCTTCCCGCCATTCCGGGCAATGCCTGGTACACCGGGTGGTATTCCGAGTCTATTACCATACCTGCAGGGGCCCAGTCAACATCCACCAGGTTCAGGTGGATTCAGCTGGATAATTCCGGCAGTACAACTGATCACTGGGGACTGGAAAGTATTAATGTTAACGCAAATGTTCCTTCACTGACTATTACCAGCTGGGCCTGGAACTTCGGCGACGGCGGTACAGCTAGCGGTCAGAATGTGACACATTCTTTTCCGAACGTTCAGGGAACAAACAACTACACAGTTACGCTTACGGCTACTTCCAACACCGGCCAGACATATACGTCCACCAGTACTTATACAGTTACCATCAGCGGTACCAACCCGACCAGCGGGGGTACGATTGGCAATGCCCAGTGCGGAGCAGCCAATTTCAATCCAGCTGCCATGACCAGCCTCACACTGCCTTCAGGAGAGTCGGGTGCACTGGAATACAAATGGCAACAGTCCACGACCAGCTCCACGACCGGCTTTGTTGATCTGGGCTCCAGCAACTCTGCCACCTACGACCCCGGTCCGGTGGCTGTGAACAC
>JAJTFM010000234.1 GCA_021298575.1 Saprospiraceae bacterium
GCAACCCCTTCAGCCGGGTCTGAAAGCAGACCCGCCCCGGAGCGAAGCCGAGACCTGAAACCCCGCAGAAAGGGGCTTCGGGGAATGCTCCCTAAAAGGAGCCGGAAAAACAAGGTGGTGTTGGCGGGGGGTTACGTCTAATCCTCCTCTTCATGTCTGAAAATGCGCTCTCCGCTCAAATAATGGGGCTTTTGAGGCGATTTGAAGGTCAGGTAAGGGCTGCTGGACAGCGGAATTGGCGATGGGTGAAGGAGGTATGGCAGCAGGTGTGGAGGGTGGATGAACCGAAAATGGCGCTTGTGTATGGTTGATTGGAGATTTTCAGCAAACCCTGATTAATCGAATTTTCACCATCAAAATTTTCATTTTATGAGTCAGAAAGTCAAAACCACCTCGACGGAAAATGCGTTTTTCAACGCCATCAAACTTTCACTTTTCGTTTTCAGGCTGATTTTTGTCCCGATTCTGGCAACAGCGCAGACAGGATGCCCGGAAAGCACCCCGCCCAAGTTCGACCCCGAACACGAACCGCGCACGCTTTGCCAGAAATACAGCCCACCCGGTAGGTTTCCCAATCGCTTCGGAACGACTGAAACCCTTTTTGCCTCACAAATTATCTGGAGCCTGAACAATGGGAATGACGTATTCACGGGAGATATTGATCTGGTTGGCGAACTTGTCATTGACCAAGACTTCACGCTGCTCAATTGCAAGGTGCGTATTTGGCCCAATGTTCGCATCCGAGTCGAAGCTGACGTGACCTTTACCCTTGACGGCAGCAAACTGTTCTGTTGTCAGGATATGTGGCAGGGCATTGACCTCGACTACCGCTCCACGGTCGTGTCGCGCAATGTGACCGAAATCGAAGACGCAATGGTGGCAATGGAATCGCCCTGCACGGCCACCATGTCCATCCGAAACACGGTTTTCAACCGCAACATCGTAGGCATTCGGCTGGGATTTGACGGCCCGGCTCCGTGGGATCCCTGCCCGACCTTTCCTGTATTCAACAAGTTTGCGGACAACACCTCCCAGTGCACCGCACCGCTGAACGGCACGACCAATGGCGTATCGTTCGTAGGCGTTCAGGTGTACAAGACCAATGCCACCATCGGGGCATTGACTTCTTCGTTCAACACGTTCAGGAATATTCAGTTCGGCATCCGCTTCGAATCACAATGGTGGGGGACCTCTGCGGTCAACCGTAGTCGCTTCGAAGGGGTACTCAACGACGGCATCTTCATGGCGCAGGGCAACCTGCGCGTGGAACGTTGCATTTTCCTAAACAATGCGGGGTTTACGGTAAATTGTGCTGTGGATATCAACCACAATTTTTTTGGGTGTAATTTTTCTAACCCCGATAAATCGGAATACGTCCGAGGTGTCGAACTGGCAGGCAGTACGACAATGGGTGGCGGTGCTAATTTTCGTTTAGATTGGAACACCATTAATTTTACAATACTCCATTATCAACCGTTTGGGGAGTCACATGTAATGTTAATGACGGGTGAATTTCCTTCCAGTAGTTCAACAATTATTGAATTCAACAATTTTTTCCTTAAACAACCTAACCAAGCGAGTGGTAATCACCAACTTTACGGGATTACTTTGGAAAATGGAAGCAAAAATCAAGTTGAGATATATTCAAATACATTTGGCTCTGATACAGATGTATTATTTTCCTACCCGGCGGATAATTACGGTATTAGCCTTCGCGGTTCAATTGGAAGCAGCAATTCAGTAACAGGCAACTGGTTTACACATAACCCTAATACCGGATTCTCTGCTGATTTTTATGCCGGGATAAATGCAGTTGATTTCGCCAATTCAGTGTATTGTGCAAACACTCTGCGCGAAGCCAGTTATCTTATGTACTTCCATGGCATATGTATGGGGACGCAATATTTCGCCAATTCGCATATCAGTGGCGCAGTTGGACTTCGACTACAGGCTTTCCGGGAGCGGGCGACTGCATTGACCATATCATCGTCTCCACCGAGACCGACCGTGCCATTGCTGCGGGCACGGTCAACCTTACGGGGCTTAACCCGGCGCACGGCTGGGCGGCCAGGCGCTATCTGTACGCCAAACTGATGCAAAACCCAAGTCTGCAAGACGATTATGCTGAATTTGGGTCTTTCCTCAACACACAGTCACAAGCCTCGGCAGGGCAGTTGTACGCCGTAGAGCAAAAAATAGTCGAGGGTTTGAAAGTATCAGCAAGCCTTACGGCGCAGTTGAGCCAGATAAAAACGGACGAAAATTTGGCCCTTGAAGAAGTGCTGAAGGCTGACTCTATTCTGGACACATCTACCGATATTGCCGCTGTGTCTTCTGCCCAGAACGGGAAAAACCTCGCGCTAGAGGAGCTGCACACGCTGGATAGCCTTTATAATGAGATCAGTTTGGCTTATCAGGCTGCTCTGATGTCGAAACTACAGGAAGCTCTCGTGCTCAATAACGCCGTCACTGCTGCCAACGACTACGAGCAGCACGAAAAAACTGTCAACGATATCGCCATTCGGCAAGTGATGTTCCAAAACGGCGAACTGACTTCGGCACAGGTCACAACCTTGGGCATCATCGCTGCGGAATGCCCCAAAACTGGCGGCCACGGGGTCTATCGCGCCCGGGGTATGCTTACGAGCTGCTACGATGGCAATTGGAGCGACGACTATGCGGGCTGCCACCCTATAGCACCTCCTGTGCAGGAGCAGGTACTTGACAATGGCTTTGGCCAGCGGTCTGATAAAAAACAATTGGTCGCAGCAGAGACCTCGGCCTACCCAAACCCAGCCACAGACGGCATTTTTGTCCGCACGATGACTGTTCAAGGTGGACAAATCACCCTTTTAGACATGACAGGCAGGGCATGGCGCACAGCGCAGTTCTCGATTGCCGACGAGGTAAAGTACCTTGACCTTGCAGGCGTGCCTTCCGGCCTGTACACCAGTACTGTCAGCAGCAGTACTGGCGAGCGTCAGGTCATCAAAGTTTTTGTCGTAAAACCTTAATTTTGTTCACAATGTAGGCTGTACCCCGTCCGGGGCACAGCCTACCTTTTTTATTCCAGGACATGAAACACTTGCTTTTTTTTCTGATTTTGTCTTGTTGCGCCGGCCCGATTCTTGCTCAAAACAGGTATGATAACAATTGGGTGTTTGCGTTCAAAATAGTTGGGGGAAATTTAATCCATTTTACAGACGATACATTAAAAATAGAGGCGTTGCCACCAAACACGACTGGAAGTACTTATGAAGCCCTTGCGTGCATGAGTGACAAAGCTGGCGATCTGCTTTTTTACACCAACAACTGCACGGTTTTTGACAAAAACCACGAGGTGATGGAAAACGGCGAGGGGCTGAATCCAGGCCAGATACAGACCTACTGGTGTAGTGTGAACCCATTTGCCAACCCGAACGACAACTCGGTGCTAATTACCCCAATGCCAGACAATGAGAAGATATATCAAATTTTTCATTGGGACTATGAGGCATTCAACGTAGGGCAGCCCGGAGGTTCACAGTTCGGGCCACTACACCTGTACCACACAGTGGTGGACATGTCGCAGAACAACGGGCTCGGCCAGGTCGTTTCAAAGAACAACCTGATCCTCGCCGACACGCTCAGCTCCTGTGCGTTACAGGCTGTGCGCCACGCCAACGGGCGCGACTGGTGGATTCTGGCGCCAGAGTTCAGCGGCAACTGTTATTACAAGGTATTGCTTGACCCCTCCGGCCCAATAGTTGTGGACAAGCAGTGCATCGGCAGTAACTGGGGGAAATATGGAGGAGGAAGTGCCCATTTTACCAATAATGGTATGCAATATGTACGATGTGATATTGAATATGGGCTGAACCTTTTTGATTTTGACCGATGTACAGGGCAACTGTCAAGCCCTGTACATGTACCGATAGGCCCCCAAGGAGAATTCTTGCTCAACTGTATGGCCCTGTCGCCTAGTGGCCGTTTTGCATACTATCACACAAGGAAAGAAATCTACCAGTATGACCTCGAAGCACACGATATTGGCAGCAGTAAAACGCTGGTGGCAACATTTGACGGTTTTCAGAGTGCGGGTAACACTACTGACTTTTACAAGTCACAACTTGCACCAGACGGTAAAATTTATATCAACACATTCGGCCCGACATACTACTTGCACGTCATAGAGTACCCTGACTCAGCAGGTCTCGCCTGTGAAGTGCGGCAGCACGCTATCGAACTGCCCAACAGGCACTTCGCCGCCATGCCCAATTACCCTGCCTATCGGCTGAGAGAAATGTCAGGATCGCCCTGTGATACTATTAGTGTGAACATCCATGAACCGCGCTTTCAGGGAGACCAAGTTTTGGTCTATCCTAACCCTGCCTCTGGTGATGTCACAATCGAACATAAAGGCGGCTCAAAAATTGAAAGGGTAGATATTTTTGACTTAACTGGCAGGATTGTTTTTGTGGACAATCAGAGAGGGCAGGCGGTAAATATCCAGAAGCGGGCAAGCAATCTCAAGCCAGGGTTTTATCTCTTGATGGTCGTTGATGATACAGGCCGATTGGAAATCAAAAAAATAATAATCGAATAAACGGCCTCGAACAAAGGCTGTGCGAAAATGCCTCCTAAACGTCGGCACAGCGTAAACCCCCGACCAACTGCATCTTGCCTCATATTTTCCGTATGAAGACCTTTGCCCCAAACAGATTTTCATATGGCACGAACCAGTACAGGAGGCACTCCGAGGATCTCCAAATCTGCGCTGATGCAGCAGCACCTGCAGGCGTGGAAACACAGCGGCCTGAGTCAGCAGGCCTATCTTGACACCACGGGTGTATCCAAAACGCTTTTTTCCTACTGGCAGCGGAAGCTCAGTCCCGAACTGTCGCCGACTGTTCCGGATTCACCGGGCTTTGTTGCGGTATCGGCGCCGGAATCAGCCGTTGAGGTTACTTCTTCC